>NZ_JBQJIK010000034.1:0-80172 GCF_052078665.1 Inquilinus sp. CA228
ACGACGCCGTCGCCGCCCGGCCCGCCGTGCAGCGCGGCCTGCGCGTGCCCGTCCTCGGCAGCCGAGATTGACCGAACGATCGGTCGGAGAATTCTTATGGAAACCCTGTTCGTCCCGATCTCGCTGCGGCCTGGCCCATCTGGTATCGTTTCGGCAAGGCAGCGCTCTCGCCATGCCGTTCCCGGACACCACATTCGACGCCGCCACGCTGATCCATGTCGGCATGAACATCGCCGACAAGGCGGCGCTGTTCGCCGAGGTGCGGCGGGTGCTGAAGCTGAAGCCGGGCGCGCGCTTCGGCGTCTACGAGGTGATGCGGATGGCGGAGGGCGAACTGCCCTATCCGATGCCCTGGGCCGCGGCGCCGGAGACCAGCTTCGTCGAGCCGCCGGAGACCTACCGCCGGCTGCTGCGGCAGGCCGGCTTCACCATCGAGGCGGAGCACGATCGGAGTGAGCTGGCGCTCCGCCTCGGCCGCGAGGCGCGCGAACGGGCCGCCACCCGGGGTCCTTCGCCGCTCGGCCCCCATCTCCTGATGGGCCCGGGGGCGCCGCAGCGTGTCGCCAACGTCATGGCGGCGGTGGAGCGCGGCTTGATCGCGCCGGTCGAGATCATCGCCCGCGCCGGTTGAGCCTGGCCGCCGGCAACCCTTCGCTGCGCGGGCAATGACAGCATCGGGATCTGGCGCAGGCGCTTCCGATATGATTTCATAAAGAAATCATTTTGCGATCGGAGCGCACCATGGCCTCGTCCGCCCCCGTCCTGGAGCTCGGGCGCTGGCTGCCCTATCGGATGTTCGTCATCGCCGGCCGGGTGGCGGAGCTGCTGGAGAGCTTCTATGGCCCACGCTGGGGCCTGGGGCTGCCGGCCTGGCGCATCCTGGCGGTGGTGGCCGACCGGCCGGGCGTCAGCGCGCGGGAGATCGCGCGGGCCTGCGGCCTCGACGCGGTCGCGGTCAGCCGCGGCATCGCCCAGCTGGTCGCCCTCGGCTTCGCCCGGCGCGAGGCCGGGGCGCCGGACCGGCGCTACGCCTCGGTGACGCTGACGGCCGGAGGGGAGGCCGCCTTCGCCGAGATCGCGGCGTTGGCGCGGGCGATCGAGGCCCGGCTGCTGGCGGCGCTGCCGGAGGCCGAGCGGGCGGCGCTCGACCGCGCCCTCGACCGGCTCGACACCGCCAGCGGCAAGCTTGTCGGCGCCGGCTGGCGGGCGCTGCTGGCCGAGGCGGAGACAGGGCGGTGACCGCGGTCCTGTTCCTGGCCACCGCGCTGCTCTGGGGCGGCGGCGCGCTCGCCACCGCGCTGCAGGCCGGGCCGGTGGCCGCCACCGTCTCAGTCGGCTACCGCATGGCCGCGGCCGGCCTGCTGATGCTGGCCCTCGGCGCCTTGACCGGCGCCCGGCTGCGCCTGGCCCGGGCCGAGCTGCCCTGGGTGCTGCTGCAGGGCGTGCTGCTCTTCGGCCTCGCCTTCATCGCCTTCTACCAGGCCACAAGGCTGATCCCGAGCGGCCTGGCGGCGCTGGTGCTGTCGCTCTCCGCCGTCTTCGCCGGGCTGCTCGGCCGCGTCTTCCTCGGCACCGTTCTGACGCCGCGGCTCTGGGCCGGGCTCGGCTGCGGCGTGCTCGGCCTCGCCATCGTCTTCGGCGGCGATCTCGGCGCGGTGGCGGCGGACGGGCGCAGCTTGATCGGTTTCGCCTGGGCCGCGATGGCGGCGCTGGCCACCGCCGGCGGCACCATCCTCGGCGCCCGCAACCAGCGGCGCGGCATCCCGATTTCGGCGGTGATGGGCTGGGGCGCCCTGACCGGAGCGGCCGCCGCCTTCGCCTGGTCGGCCGCGGCCGGATCGGCCTTCGCGATCGACACCTCGGCGCGCTATCTCGGCAGCCTGGCCTATCTCGCCATCGCCGCCTCCTGCATCACCTTCCTGATGTATTTCGACCTGGTCCGCCGCATCGGCCCGGCCCGCACCGCCTACACTTTGGCGCTGGTGCCGGTGGTCGCCCTGGCGCTGTCGGCCGGCTTCGAAGGCCTCGCCCTCGGCCCCGGCCTGCTGCTCGGCGCGGCCGCGATCCTCTGCGGCAACGTGCTGGTGCTGCGGGGCTAGCCCCGCAGGGCCGGGTCGGCCCGCAGCCCCTCGGCCAGGACATCGACCAGCGCCCGCACCCGGGCGGAGGCGCGGCGGCCCTCCTGGTGCACGACATGGATCGGGATCGGCGGCGGTTCGAACTCCTCCATCAAGACCGCCAGCTCTCCGGCCCGGATCGCCGCCGCCGCCTGGTAGGACATCACCCGGGTCAGGCCGCGCCCCGCCACCGCCGCCGCCACCGCGACATCGGCCTGGTTCACGATCAGCCGGGCCTGCGGCGTGATCGTCTCTGTCTGATGGCCGCGATGGAAGGTCCAGTCGCGCAGCGTCGAGCCCTGGAAGAACGGGATCGCCTCGTGCTCCGCCAGCTCGGCCGGGCTGCGCGGCGTGCCATGCGCCGCCAGATAGGCGGGCGCGGCGCAGACGATCCGCCGCACCGAGCCGACGCGGATGGCGCTGAGGCCGGAATCCGGCAACTCGGCGATGCGCACGGCGACGTCGTAGCCCTCCTCGGCCAGGGGAACGATGCGGTCGATGAAGAAGCTGCGCACCACCAGCCCCGGATAACGGCCGGCGACGTCGAACAGCACCGGCGCCACATGCAGCCGGCCGAACAGCACCGGCGCCGTCACCGCGACCGGCCCGCGCGGCTCGGCATGCAGCCCGGCCGCGGCGGCCTCGGCCTCCTCGATCTCGGCCAGGATGCGGCGGCAATCCTCCAGGAAGCGGGTGCCGGCCTCGGTCAACCGGACCACGCGGGTGGTCCGGTGCAGCAGGCGGGCGCCGATCCGCTCCTCCACCGCCGCCACCGCCCGGGTCACCGCGGGCGGCGACAGGGCCAGGCGCCGGGCCGCCGGGGCGAAGCCGCTGGCCTCGGCCACGGCGACGAAGATGCGCATGCTGTCCAGCCGGTCCATCGGATTATTCCGCTGATTGAAACGGTGATCTGTCAAGCGCGCACATTCTCCACGAATGAAGGAATGGGCATCTTGGTGAGGCGAATTCTCATCCGAAAGGCCGCCGCCATGCCTGTTCCCGCCCAGCCCATCCGCCTCTACCGCTTCGGCCTGTCCGGCCATTCCCACCGGGTCGAGCTGTTCCTGTCGCTGCTGGGCCTGCCCTTCGAGGCGATCGACGTCGACCTGCCGGGCGGCGCGCACAAGACCCCGGGCTTCCTGGTGCGCAGCCCCTTCGGCCAGGTGCCGGCGATCGAGGATGGCGATGTCGCCCTGGCCGACAGCAACGCCATCCTGGTCTATCTCGCCGGCCGCTACGACGAGGCCGGGCGCTGGCTGCCGCGCGACCCGCTGGCCGCGGCGGAGGTGCAGCGCTGGCTGTCGGTCGCCGCGGGCTTCCTGGCCTATGGCCCGGCGGTGGCGCGACTGGTCACCGTGTTCAAGGCCCAGCTCGACCATGAGCGTGCCAAGGCGATCGCCGCCCGGCTCTACGGGGTGATGGAGGCGCATCTGGCCCGGGGCGGCTTCCTCGCCGGGCCGCGGCCGACCATCGCCGACATCGCGAACTACACCTACACCGCGGTGGCGCCGGAGGGCGGGGTCTCGCTGCAGACTTACCCGAACATCCGCGCCTGGCTCGCCCGGGTCGAGGCGCTGCCCGGCTTCGTGCCGATGCCGCGCACCGCCGTGGCCGCCTGAAGGCCGCTCCGCATCGCCGAGGTGCACCATGCCCGACACCGCCCCCGCGCCGCTGCCCGGCTGGCCGCATGACGAGCCGACCTTCCATCCCGGCGAGC
Organism: Inquilinus sp. CA228; assembly: GCF_052078665.1. Taxonomy (NCBI): domain Bacteria; kingdom Pseudomonadati; phylum Pseudomonadota; class Alphaproteobacteria; order Rhodospirillales; family Rhodospirillaceae; genus Inquilinus; species Inquilinus sp. CA228. The sequence continues at coordinate 3,835 of NZ_JBQJIK010000034.1, forward strand.
TGGCCGCCCAGGCCCGGGCCGGGGTGCGCGAGCGCATGGCGCCGGCCGGCCGCCGGGCGATCCGCGGCATCATGCCGGACCAGCATCGCGACTTCTTCGCCATGCTGCCCTTCGTCGTGGTCGGCAGCCTCGACCGGCAGGGCCGGCCCTGGGCCTCGATCCTGTCCGGCCGACCGGGCTTCCTGCGCTCGCCCGACCCGCGCACCCTGACCGTGGCGGCGCGGCCGGCCTATGGCGACCCGCTGGGCGACAACCTGGCCGCCGGCGCGCCGGTCGGGCTGCTCGGCATCCAGCTGGAGACGCGGCGGCGCAACCGGATGAACGGCACGGTCAGCGAATGGGCCGATGGCCGCTTCGCCGTCACGGTCGGGCAGAGCTTCGGCAACTGCCCGCAATACATCCAGGCGCGCCGGCCCAGCTTCGTCGCCGAACCGGACAGCCTGGGCACGCCGCGGCCGGTGCATGCCGAAGGACCGGTGCTCTCCGAGAGGGCCACGGCGCTGGTCGCGGCTTCCGACACCTTCTTCATCGCCACCCGCTCGGCTGACGCCGAGCAGAGCGACGCGCCGTCCGAGGGCGTCGACGTCTCGCATCGCGGCGGCCGGCCTGGCTTCGTCCGCGTGGCGGAGGAGGACGGGCAGACGGTGCTGACCGCGCCGGACTTCGTCGGCAACTTCTACTTCAACACCTTCGGCAACATCGAGGCCGACCCGCGCGCCGGCCTGGTCTTCGTCGATTTCGACACCGGCGGCGTGCTGCTGCTGACCGGCACCGCCGAGGTGGTGTGGGACGGGCCGGAGGTCGCGGCCTTCGCCGGGGCCGAGCGGCTGCTGCGCGTCCGGGTGGAGGAGGGGCGGTGGATCGAGGATGCTGTGCCGCTGCGCTGGTCGGCGCCGCAGCAGGCGTCGCAGCTCGCCGCCACCGGCACCTGGGAGGAGGCCGGCCGGGCGGCGAAGGCCGAGGCGGCGCGCAACACGCTGCAGCCCTTCAGCGTGACCCGGATCGTGCAGGAGAGCGCGACGATCCGCTCCTTCGTGCTGGAGCCGGCGGATGGCGGCAGCGTCGTCGCCCACCAGCCGGGCCAGTTCCTGCCGATCGCGCTCGACATCCCCGGCCGCGACCAGCCGGTCCGGCGCACCTACACCCTGTCCGACGCGCCGGACGGCCGGGCGTATCGGATCAGCATCAAGCGCGCGGCCGCGGCCGGCGACCGGCCCGGTTTGGCGAGCAACTGGCTGCACGACCATGTCCGGGTCGGCGACACCATCCGCGCCCTGGCGCCGCGCGGCGACTTCGGGCTCGACGCCGACAGCCGCCGGCCGGTGCTGCTGCTCTCGGCCGGCGTTGGGGTGACGCCGATGATCGCGATGCTGAACCACCTCATCGGCCGCAATCCGGAGCGGCTGCGACATCCCGGCCGCGGCCTCTGGTTCGTCCACGCCGCGCGCGACGGGGCGGAGCATGCCTTCGCCGACCATCTGCGGGCGCTGGCGGCGCGGGCGCCGACCCTGACCGTCCATGTCCGCTACAGCCGGCCGCGGCCGCAGGACGTCCCGGGCCGCGACTATGACGGCGCCGGCCATATCGACGCCGAACTGCTGCGCCGGCTGCTGCCGCTCGACGATTACGACGTCTATCTCTGCGGTCCCGCCGGCTTCATGCAGGCGATGCGCGAGATCCTGGGTACCCTCGGCGTGCGGCCGGAGCGGATCCGCAGCGAGGCCTTCGCCGCCGGATCGGCCGCGCCGGCGGATGCCGCGGCCCTGCCTCCCGCGGTCGCCACCGCCGAGGTCGAGTTCCGCGCCTCCGGCCGCCGCGTCGCGTGGGACCCGTCCAAGGGCTCGCTGCTCGACCTCGCCGAGGCAGCCGGGATCGAGGCGCCGTGGAGCTGCCGCTCCGGCCTCTGCGGCACCTGCGCCGCGCGGGTGGCGGAGGGCGCCGTGACCTATGCTGAGCCGCCGGCCGGCGCGCCCCGGCCCGGCGAGGCGCTGGTCTGCTGCGCCATGCCCGCCAGCGGCCGGGTGGTGCTGGAGCTGTAGGCCAGGCATTCCTCTCAAATCCGGAACCAAATCCTGCCCTCATGCGTTCGATCGGTCCTGTGGGTGGGGGAGCGCCTTCGGCGCATCGGCATGTCGCTCGGACAAAGGCTCGGCGGATTGAAGAGCAGGACCGTGGTCTGGCTGACCACGGGCGTCGGCGGCTTCCTGGCCGCCGGGCTGGTCCTGGTCATGACCATCGCCTCCTACCGCACCGACCAGCCGGTGCCGAAGCTGTCCCCCGGCGCGCCGATCGAGGCCGGCGAATGGCGCGTCGTGCCGCTGTCCGCGCGGATCGCCACCACCACCCCGGACGGGCGGAAGGTCCGGGACGGCCGGAAGGCCCTGGTGGTGGAGATGGATCTGACCAACCGCACCGCCGCCTCCAGCAACAGCTTTGCCCGCCTGCTGGCCCTGGATCCTTCGGTCGGCGCCGAGGACCGGCCGACCTACATGCTGCTGCGCGACCAGGACCTGCTGTGGGAGCTGCACCCCGACATGACGGAGCGGGTGGCCGCGGTCTGGACGATGCCGCAGGGCGCGGCCCTGCCGCCGGTGCTGACCTTCGCGGTCCACACCTCGGACTACAAGCGGCGGGACAATCTCTGGGGCCATTCCGGCTGGTACAACCGGCATGTGCTCGGCACCCTCGACCTGCCCGTCCAGGCGCCGGATCCGGCATGATGCGGTGGCTCGGCCGACTGGCGGCGCTGCTGGTCGCCGCCCTCCTGCTGCTGGCGATGCAGTGGACCACGCCTCTCTATGACGAGATGATCGCGGCGATCCCGTCCGGCGGGCAGATCGGCGACACGGTCGCGGCCCGGAAGTTCACCATCCGGATCGAGACGATCCAGTTCGCCCGGCAGCTGCGCTTCGAGGCCTATGGCAAGGAGGAGGTGCGCGACACCTCCGGCCTCTGGGCGATCGTTACCGCGACCCTGGCCGCGCGGTCCGAGACCATGACAGTGAACGACGCCTATTGGGAGGGGCCGACCGGGCTGCTCTATTCCCACAGCAACCGGCTGTCCGGCGTCAGGCCGCTGCTGGCCGGCGCCTTGCTCCAGCCCGGCCTGCCGCGGCGCGGCTGGTTCATCTTCGAGATCCGCGAGGACCAGGCCCGGGGCGCCACCTTCGTGGCCCCGAATGCCGGCCTCATCCCGCTCGATTCCATCGTCCGCGTCAGGCTCGGCACCGGCGGCGACGGCGCCCTGCCGATCCTCGACAGCCTGGATCTCGACCGCACGCCGGGGACGATCGAATGACCACGGTCGAACAGCCGGACGAGGACACCGCCCTCGTCCCGACCGACCGCGGCGAGCGGCGGTGGCGCCGTCTCAGCCTCTGGGGGCTGCTGGTGGCGCTGCCCGTCACCTTCCTGCTGTCCGCCAGAGGGGATTTGGAGGAGTGGTGGCAGGGCCAGGAGCTGTTCGAGCAGTCGGTGCCCGCCGGGTCCGAGATCCGCTTCGCCGGCGCCGATTGGCGGCTGGAGACGGTCGAGGTCCTGCCGCTGAAGCAGTCGGGATGGCCGCGCCGGCAGGGACAGGGCACGCCCGTCCGGGTTCGCTTCGCCGTCACCGTGCGCGACCTTGGGATCGACGTGCTGTGGCGGCGCTGCCGGGTGTTGCTGCGGGACGACCAGGGGCATCGCTGGTCGGCCGGCAGCTTCGGCGGCCCGCGCTCGACCGAGGGCGCGATGACCTGCGGCGCCGCGACGCTGGAGCCGCGGGCGCCCGGCACGGTGCTGCGGATCGAGCACGACTTCACCGTCCCGCATGACGCAGCCGCGATCGTGGAGCCGACCGTCAGCATGGATGGCGAGCGGCCGTCCTACCTGCGCTTCCGGCGCGGCGGCTGAGCCTTACGCCTTCGCCGCTGCCTCGTCGGCCCGCGGCTCGGCCGGCGCCTGCGACCGGGCGAAGGCGATCTCCAGCACCGCGGCGATCAGGCAGATGCGCAGCGGCTCGACCAGGATGCCGGGCGTGGTGCCGGATGGGCTGCCCAGCAGCAGCGCCAGGCCGTCGCCCAGCACCTGCCAGAGGGGCAGCGGATGCGGCCCGATCAGATGCGTCGCGCCGATCCACAGCCAGTCGGCCGCCCAGCCGAGCCCGCGCCAGCCGAGGACGAGGATCAGGAGCAGGAAAAGATCGGCGTGCAGCGCCAGCCGGATGCTGTTGGCGATCGGCAGGTAGCGGCTGCGATAGCCGGCGATGAAATGGCCGATGAAGTCGCGCAGGAATTTCGGCAGGGAGGCATAGCGGCTGCCGATGCGCTCCAGCCGCCGGTGCCGCATCCAGCCGGGGTCGCCGCCCAGGTCGTGGCCGTAGATCAAGGCCGCCATCACCAGCCAGATCAGGGGCAGCAGGGCGTAGAAGAACAGGCCCAGGGCAACGCTCGTCGCGTCGGGCGGCGCCTGCTCGACCGGCTCGGCCGCGGCGAAGGCGGTGGAGATCGGGGTCAGCACCGCCTGCCAGACCCCGTTCAGCCAGGTCCAGGCGGCGCCGCTGGCCACCCAGGCGAGGGCCTCGTCCTTCCATTGCGACAGCACGAACAGGCCGATGAAGACCCAGTTGGTCTCGCACAGCACGATCAGCAGCTTCCAGATCGGGGCGTCGGTCCGGTCGCGCATCAGCTTGAAGAACCGGCGCAGGATCCAGGTGCCGACCACCGAGACGACCAGCCAGCGGGCGCCGATGGCGTCGAGCAGGCTGCCGCTTTCGCCGAAGGGGGCGAGGCTGAGCCCCAGCATCGAATACTCGCGGATGGTGTCGCCCAGGAAGCCCCAGGCGGCGTAATAGGCGAAGAAGGGCACCAGGGCGATGGTCAGGGTGGTGGCGAAGCCGGCCAGCCGCTGCCGGCGTGTCGTGGGCGCCGGGGCATCCTCCGGCCCGGTGATGGGCACCGCCGTTCCGGACGACAGGGCCTGGGCGGCGGCGATGGCCGGCAGCGCCGGCCGCATGATCATGAAGCTGAGGACCGTAACGACCAGCTTGGTCAGCACCACCAGCGTGAGCGCCGCGAAGCCGAGCGACCGGTCGACGAAGCCGATCTTGGCGGACAGCAGCAGCAGCTGGTCGTTCAGCAGCATGCCGATCAGCACCAGCAGCGTCAGCTGCGGCCAGAACCGCCACCACAGCTTCCCGGTCAGCACCAGCGGCGCCAGCAGCTCGCGAACCATCCCCACCCCACGAAGCCCTAAATCTTCCGACGGGCACAGTAACGCGCGACCTGCGTCTTTGTGCCCTATCCGGCCTGGATCCGTCCGCCCGACGGACCCGGACCGTCCGGCCGTGTAGCAGGGCGGAGGGGGGCGCCGGACGCAGACTCAAGGTGACGGATCAATGGATGCTCGCGTCGAGGACCGACAGCGGCCGGTCGAGCAGAAGGACAGGCCGCGCCGCGGGCGGCTGGTGTGGGGCGGGCTCGGCCTTGTCGTCGCCGCGCTGATCGCCGTCGCCACCTGGCACGTGGTCACCACCCCCGGCGCGCCCCCGGCCCGCGGCGGCCGCTTCGCCGACGCCGCGCCGCAGCCGGTGGGCGTCGCCACCGTGGGCAAGGGCGACATCCGCATCACGCTCGACGCGCTCGGCACCGTCACCCCGCTCGCCACCGTCACGGTCAAGCCGCAGATCGCCGGCCAGTTGACCGAGGTCGGCTTCCAGGAAGGGCAGCTGGTGAAGAAGGGCGACTTCCTGGCCCAGATCGACCCGCGCCCCTACCAGGTGGCGCTGGAGCAGGACCAGGGCCAGCTGGCCAAGGACCAGGCGGTCCTCGCCCAGGCCCAGAGCGACCTGGGGCGCTACCAGCAGATGCTGAAGCAGAACGCGGTGTCGCAGCAGCAGGTCACCGACCAGGCCTTCCTGGTGCAGCAGGACCAGGGCACGATCCAGTCCGACCAGGCGCAGATCGACGCGCAGAAGCTGAATCTCGACTACGCGCACATCGTCTCGCCGGTCGACGGCCGGGTCGGGCTGCGCCAGGTCGATGCCGGCAACTATGTGCAGGTCGGGGACGCCCTCGTCATCGTCACCCAGCTGCAGCCGATCTCGGTGGTGTTCTCGCTGCCCGAGGACGACCTGCCGCAGATCCAGGCCCGGCTGCGCGCCGGCGCCAGCCTGCCGGTGATCGCCTTCGACCGCTCCGGCACCACCCAGATCGCCACCGGCACGCTGTCGACCCTCGACAACCAGATCGACACCACCACCGGCACGGTGAAGCTGCGCGCCGGCTTCGACAACCCCGACGAGACGCTGTTCCCGAACCAGTTCGTCAATGCCCGGTTGCTGGTGGACACGCAGCAGAATGTCGTCACGGTGCCTGCCGCTGCGGTCCAGCACGGCGCGCCGGGCGCCTTCGTCTATCTGGTCGGCGCCGACGGCACCGTGGCGGTGCGGCCGATCAAGACCGGCGCCTCGGATGGCGGCATGGTCGCGGTCACGGATGGGTTGCAGCCCGGCGACCGGGTGGTGGTCGACGGCACCGACCGCCTGCGCGACGGCGCCCATGTCACCGTGGCCGGCGGCGACGGTGCAGGGCAGGCCGCTCCTACGACCCCGGCGGACGGCCAGGCCGTCCAGCCACGCCATCGCCAGGGCACCGGCGAGGGCGGCGGGCAGGGCCAGCACCGCCGCCGCGACAACCAGACCCAGCAGCCCGCGTCGAACGGATGAGCGCCCGCGGATCGCGGAGCGGAGGCCGGCCATGAACCCGTCCCGTCTGTTCATCCTGCGGCCGGTCGGCACCTCGCTGCTGATGGCGGCGATCCTGCTGGTCGGCGCCGTGGCCTACCGCTTCCTGCCGCTGTCGGCCCTGCCGGAGGTCGATTACCCGACCATCCAGGTGCAGACCTTCTATCCGGGGGCCAGCCCGGAGGTGATGACCTCCTCGGTCACCGCCCCGCTGGAGAAGCAGTTCGGCCAGATGCCGGGGCTGAACCAGATGACCTCGGCCAGCTCGGCCGGCGCCTCGGTCGTCACCCTGCAGTTCAACCTCGACCTCAGCCTCGACGTGGCGGAGCAGGAGGTGCAGGCCGCGATCAACGCCGCCGGCAACCTGCTGCCGGGCGACCTGCCGGCGCCGCCGATCTACGCCAAGGTCAACCCGGCCGACGCGCCGATCCTGTCGCTCGCCGTCACCTCGAAGACGATCCCGCTGACCGAGCTGCAGAACCTGGTCGACACCCGCCTGGCGCAGAAGATCTCGCAGCAGCCCGGCGTTGGCCTGGTCAGCCTCAGCGGCGGCGCCCGGCCGGCGGTGCGCATCCAGGTGAACCCGCAGGCGCTGGCCGCCTACGGCCTCGCCATCGACGACGTGCGCACCACCCTCGGCAACGTCAACGTCAACACGCCGAAGGGCAATTTCGACGGGCCGACCCGGTCGTCGACGATCAATGCCAACGACCAGATCACCCAGGCGCAGGACTACGGGGACGTGGTCGTCGCCTACCGCAACGGCGCGCCGATCCGCCTGTCCGACGTCGCCACCGTGGTCAGCGGGCCGGAGAACGGCAAGCTCGCCGCCTGGGCCGACATGACGCCGGCCATCATCGTCAACATCCAGCGCCAGCCCGGCGCCAACGTGATCGAGGTGGTGGACGGCATCAAGGCGATCCTGCCGCAGCTAGAAACCAGCCTGCCCGCGGCGGCGGAGGTCGCGGTGCTCAGCGACCGCACCGTCACCATCCGCGCCTCGGTCGCCGATGTCGGCTTCGAGCTGATGCTGTCGGTGGCGCTGGTGGTGCTGGTGATCTTCCTGTTCCTGCGCACCGCGGCGGCCACCATCATCCCCAGCCTGTCGGTGCCGCTGTCGCTGGTCGGCACCCTGGCGGCGATGTACCTGCTGGGCTTCAGCCTCGACAACCTGTCGCTGATGGCGCTGACCATCGCCACCGGCTTCGTCGTCGACGACGCCATCGTCATGATCGAGAACATCGCCCGCTTCGTCGAGGCGGGCGAGCCGCCGCTGCAGGCGGCGCTGAAGGGGGCGGAGCAGATCGGCTTCACCATCATCTCGCTGACCGTGTCGCTGATCGCTGTGCTGATCCCGCTGCTGTTCATGGGCGAGGTGGTCGGCCGGCTGTTCCACGAGTTCGCGGTCACCCTGGCGGTCACCATCGTGATCTCGGCGGTGGTGTCGCTGACCCTGGTGCCGATGCTGTGCGCCAAGCTGCTGCGGCACCGGCCGGCGGCCGAGCGCGGTCGCTTCGACCGTGGCGCCGAGCGCGCCTTCGACTGGATCATCGGCCAGTACGGCCGCGCGCTGGGCTGGGTGCTCGACCACCAGCCGCTGACCCTCCTGGTCGCCGTGGCGACGCTGGGCCTGACCGTCGCGCTCTACGTGGTGATCCCGAAGGGCTTCTTCCCGGAGCAGGACACCGGGATGATCCAGGGCATCTCCGAGGCGGCACAGACCATCTCCTATGCCGAGATGGCGAAGCACCAGTCGGCGCTGGCCGAGGCCATCCTGAAAGATCCGGACGTCGCCGGCCTCAGCTCCTTCATCGGCGTCGACGGCACCAACACCACGCTGAACAGCGGCCGCTTCCTGATCAGCCTGAAGCCGCTCGGCCAGCGCAAGGCCACCGCCGGCGAGGTGATCGACCGGCTGCGCGGCGAGGTCGCCGGCGTGCCCGGCATCACCCTCTACATGCAGCCGGTGCAGGACCTGACGATCGATTCCACCGTCAGCCGCACCCAGTACCAGTTCGTGCTGGAGAACGCCGATCTCGGCCAGTTCCAGGACTGGGTGCCGCGGCTGATGCAGCGGCTGCAGCAGGTGCCGGAGATCGCCGACGTCGCCAGCGACTACGAGCAGCAGGGGCTGGCCGTCGACCTGGTGATCGACCGCGCCACCGCCGCCCGCTTCGGCATCACCCCGGCCACGGTCGACAACGCGCTGTACGACGCCTTCGGCCAGCGCATCGTCTCGACCATCTACACCCAGGCCAACCAGTACCGCGTGATCCTGGAGGCCGACCCGTCGGTGCAGCAGTCGCTGGACGGGCTGAAGGCCCTGTACCTGCCGTCCTCGCTGTCCTCGACCGGGCAGGTGCCGCTCTCCGCCATCGTCAAGGTCGAGCAGCGGGCCGGGCCGCTGCAGATCACCCATCTCGGCCAGTTCCCGGCGACGCTGATCTCGTTCAACCTGGCCCCGGGCGCGTCGCTCGGCGCCGCGGTCGACGCGATCCAGCAGGTCGAGACCGAGGTCGGCCTGCCCGACAGCTTCACCACCGCCTTCCAGGGCTCGGCCGCGGCCTTCCAGTCCTCGCTGGCGAACGAGGCGCTGCTGATCCTGGCCGCGATCGCGACCATGTACATCGTGCTGGGCGTGCTCTACGAGAGCTTCATCCACCCGGTCACGATCCTGTCCACCCTGCCCTCGGCGGGCGTCGGCGCGCTGCTGGCGCTGATGGCGGCGGGGGACGGGCTCGACGTGATCGGGATCATCGGCATCATCCTGCTGATCGGCATCGTCAAGAAGAACGCGATCATGATGATCGACTTCGCGCTGCAGGCGGAGCGCGAGGAGGGCAAGCCGCCGCGCGAGGCCATCTTCCAGGCCTGCCTGCTGCGCTTCCGGCCGATCCTGATGACCACCATGGCGGCGCTGCTAGGCGCCCTGCCGCTGATGCTGGGCACCGGCATGGGGTCCGAGCTGCGCCGGCCGCTCGGCGTCGCCATCGTCGGCGGGCTCATCGTCAGCCAGCTCCTGACCCTGTTCACCACCCCGGTGATCTACCTGGCCTTCGACCGGCTGGCATCGCGGGTCCGCGGCGGCCGCCGCGCCATCACGGAGGAGGGGGCGTGAACCTCTCCGCCCCCTTCATCGCCCGGCCGGTGGCGACGACGCTCTTGACCCTCGGCATCGTCCTGGCCGGCTTCTTCGCCTATCTGAAGCTGCCGGTGTCGCCGCTGCCGCAGGTCGACTTCCCGACCATCTCGGTCTCGGCCACGCTGCCCGGCGCGAGCCCGGACACGGTGGCGGCCACGGTGGCCAGCCCCCTGGAGCGGCATCTCGGCGCCATCGCCGACGTCACCGAGATGACCTCGCGCAGCTCGGTCGGCCAGGCCAGCATCACCCTGCAATTCGGCTTGAACCGCGACATCGACGGCGCCGCGCGGGACGTGCAGGCGGCGATCAACGCGGCCCGGGCCGACCTGCCGGCCAGCCTGCGCAGCAACCCGACCTACCGCAAGGTCAACCCGTCGGACGCGCCGGTGCTGATCCTGGCGCTGACCTCGAAGACCCTGACCCGCGGCCAGATCTACGACGCCGCCAGCAATGTGCTGGAGCAGCGGCTGTCGCAGATCGAAGGCATCGGCCAGGTGACCCTGGGCGGCGCCGCCCTGCCGGCGGTCCGGGTCGAGCTGAACCCGCAGGCGCTGGCGCAATACGGCATCGGGCTCGAGGATGTCCGCGCCGCGCTGGCCGCGGCCAACGCCAACAGCCCGAAAGGGTCGATCGAGGAGGCCGGCCGGCATTTCCAGATCTACAGCAACGACCAGGCCAGCAAGGCCGAGGACTACAAGCCGCTGGTGATCGCGGCCCGCAACGGCGCCACCGTGCGGCTGTCCGACGTCGCCGACGTCCAGGATTCGGTCGAGGACCTGCGCAACGCCGGCCTGGCCGACGGCAAGCCGGCCGTGCTGGTGCTGCTGTTCCGCGAGCCCGGGGCCAACATCATCGACACGGTCGACCGGGTGAACGCCGAGCTGCCGCATCTGCGCGCGGCGATGCCCCGGGACATCGAGATCACCCCGGCCGCCGACCGCACCGGCACCATCCGCGCCTCGCTGAACGACACCCAGCTGACCCTCCTGATCTCGGTCGCGCTGGTGATGCTGGTGGTGTTCGCCTTCCTGCGCGACCCGCGCGCCGCGATCATCCCGGCGGTGGCGGTGCCGGTCTCGATCATCGGCACCTTCGGGGTGATGTACCTGGTCGGCTACAGCCTCGACAACCTGTCGCTGATGGCCCTGACCATCGCCACCGGCTTCGTCGTCGACGACGCCATCGTGGTCTTGGAGAACATCTCGCGCCATGTCGAGGCGGGCATGCCGCGGCGCCAGGCGGCTTTGCGCGGCGCGCGCGAGGTCGGCTTCACCGTGCTGTCGATCAGCATCTCGCTGGTCGCGGTGTTCATTCCGATCCTGCTGAGGGGCGGGCTGGTCGGCCGGATCTTCCGGGAGTTCGCGCTGACCCTGTCGATCGCCATCGGCGTGTCGATGGTGATCTCGCTGACCACCACGCCGATGCTGTGCGCCCTGCTGCTGCGCCGCCGGCCGCGCCGGCCCGAAAGCGGGCCCGGCCCGCTGGCCCGGGTGATGCGGGTCTATGAGCGGACCTTGGGCTGGGCGCTGCGGCACAGCGGCTTCGTGGTCCTGGTGCTGTTCGGCGTGGTCTGCCTGAACATCGCGCTGTTCGCGATCATCCCGAAGGGCTTCTTCCCGGAGCAGAGCACCGGCCGGCTGGTCGGCGGCATCGTCGCCGACCAGAGCATCTCGTTCCAGCTGATGCAGCAGAAGCTGGCGCAGCTGATGGACATCGTCCGCGCCGACCCGGCGGTGGACAGCGTCGTCGGCTTCACCGGCGGCGGGGGCGGCGGCCGGTCGCAGACCAACACCGGCCAGGTCTTCGTCACGCTGAAGCCGCTGTCCGAACGCGGAATCGGCGACGACGAGGTGATCGCCCGGCTGCGCGGCAAGCTGGCGGTGGTGCCGGGCTGCCAGCTGTTCCTGGTCTCGGCCCAGGACATCCGCGCCGGCGGGCGGCAGAGCAACGCCGCCTACCAGTACACGCTGCAGTCGGATTCCTCGCAGGAGCTGCAGGACTGGGGCCCGAAGCTGACCCAGGCGCTGCAGGCCGATCCGACCCTGGCCGACGTCAATTCCGACCAGCAGCAGAAGGGGCTGGAGACCGACATCGTCATCGACCGCGACACCGCCGCCCGCCTGGGCATCACCCCGTCGCAGATCGACAACACCCTGTACGACGCCTTCGGCCAGCGCCAGGTCTCGACCATCTACAGCGCCATCAACCAGTACCACGTGGTGATGGAGGTGGCGCCGCAATACTGGCAGAGCCCGGAGACGCTGAAGTCCTTGTACGTCAGCACCTCCGGCGGCAGCGCCAGCGGCACCGCCAGCACCAACGCGCCGGCCAGTGCCACCGGCACCGGCGTCGCCAGCCTGGCGGCGCAGTCGGCCGCCAACGCCAACACCAACGCCCTGGCCAATGCCGGCCGCAAGGGCACCTCCAGCGGCGCCGCGGTCAGCACGGCGTCGGAGACGATGGTGCCGCTGTCGGCGATCAGCCATTACGGGCCGGGCAACACGCCGCTGTCGGTCAACCACCAGGGCCTGTTCGCGGCGACCACGATCTCGTTCAACCTGGCGCCGGGCCGGTCGCTCGGCGACGCCGCGGCGGCGGTGCAGCAGGCGATGGTGGCGCTGCACATGCCGGCCACCATCCATGGCAGCTTCCAGGGCACCGCCCAGGTGTTCCAGAGCTCGCTGAGCAACGAGCCGATCCTGATCCTGGCGGCGCTGGCGGCGGTCTATATCGTGCTCGGCATCCTGTACGAGAGCACGATCCACCCGATCACCATCCTGTCGACCCTGCCCTCGGCCGGGGTCGGGGCGGTGCTGGCGCTGATGCTGTTCGACACCGAGTTCAGCCTGATCGCGATGATCGGCGTCATCCTGCTGATCGGCATCGTCAAGAAGAACGCGATCATGATGATCGACTTCGCGCTGGAGGCCGAGCGCAGCCGCGGCCTGGCCCCGCGCGAGGCGATCCTCGAGGCCAGCCTGCTGCGCTTCCGGCCGATCCTGATGACGACGATGGCGGCGATCTTCGGGGCGGTGCCGCTGGCGGTTGGCTTCGGCAGCGGCAGCGAGCTGCGCCAGCCGCTCGGCATCGCCATCGTCGGCGGCCTCGTGGTCAGCCAGGTGCTGACGCTCTACACCACCCCGGTCTTGTACCTGGTGCTCGACCGCTTCCGGCACTGGGCGCGCGGCCGATGGGGCCGGGCGTTCCCGCGCCTGGCCGGCGGGACGCCGGGGGCGGCGGAGTGACGGGGCGCCGGTCGATACGGCGCAGCCGCTAGAGCCGCGCATTCCTCAGATGATCGGCGAGGAGGTCGATGAACAGCCTGGTTTTCGCCGGCATCAGCTTGCTGCCCGGCCACACCACCTGAATCGGCACCGGCGGCGGCTCGTGGTCGACGAGAATGAGCTCGACCTGCCCTTCGTCGACGAGCTGGCGAATCTGCCACAGCGGCGTGAAGCCGATCCCCATTCCGGCGGTGACGCCGGCATACATCGAAGCGCCGTGGTCGGCTCGAAACCGGCCCGTCACCTGCACGGTCCTGACCGTGTCTCCGTCCTTGTACGGCCAGCGGCTGTCGTTCGGCCCAACGGTCCGCACGACGCATTGATGCCGCGGCAGGGCGGTCGGATGATCGGGCCGGCCGTTCCTCGCGAAATACGAGGGCGCGCCGAAGAAGACGCGGCGGAGTTCGCCGAGGCGTCTGGCTTTCAGCTCTGTATCCCGCAGCTCTCCGATTCTGACAGCCAGATCGAGCTGCTCCTCGATCAGGTCGACGAAGGTGTCGGACAGCTTCAGGTCGAGTTCGACCAGCGGGTGCCGCGCAACGAAGTCCGCCGCCACGGGCACGATATAGGCGGGGGCGAAGAACACCGGTGCGCCGATGCGCAGCAGGCCCGCGGGCTCGATCCGGCGATTGCCGGCTTGAAGCGTCGCCTCGTTGATTTCCGATACTGCCGGTTTCGCGCGGCTATAGAACTCGAGTCCGGCTTCCGTCGGATTCAGTTGCCGCGTGGTGCGGTGGACGAGTTCGACGCCGATGCTGCGTTCCAGCACGGAGAGCGATCGGCTGACCGACTGAAGCGGACGCCGCAACCGACGAGCGGCCGCCGTCAGGCTGCCGCTTTCGACGATGGCGATGAAGGTCTCCAGGTCTTGGAGGCGGCCCATCCATTCTCCCGATTTGCTGGAGAGTGTATAGACCACATATCGTATTATCAGCAAACTCGGGATAGCCTACATTGGCACAGTCCGAGGGGTTCCCCGTAAATCAGGAGGGTGATCGATGTCGTTCCAGGCTTATCTCGACAATATCAGGGCAAAGACCGGCAAGAGCGCCGACGATTTCAAGAAACTCGCGGACCAGAAGGGTTTCACTCAACACGGCAAGTTGAAGGATGGCGTCAAGGCGGGCGAGATCGTGACGTGGCTCAAGGATGACTTCGAGCTTGGCCACGGTCACGCGATGGCGATCTACGCCGTCCTCAAGGGCTTGGATGCCGGGAAGACATAGGGATCTCGATGGAGGCTGCTCGATCGAGCGCCGGCATCAGGCCCGCATCGCCTATGGAGGAGACACATGACCGCCACGGCCGCAGACACCGCCCCGAAACGGATGCGTTGGGCGGGCCATGGTCTGAACACGCTCGTGATCCTCTTCCTGCTGATGGATGCGACGATGAAGCTGCTGCGGCTGCCCGTGGTGGTCGAGACGACCGCGCAGATCGGCTGGCCGGCGGCGAGTGTCGTGCCGCTCGGGATCCTCCTGCTGATCTGCACCGCGCTTTATGCGTTTCCGCGAACGGCCGTGCTCGGCGCCGTGCTCCTCACGGCCTATCTCGGCGGCGCCGTCGCCACGCATGCGCGCATCGGCAGCCCTCTGTTCAGCCACACGCTGTTCGGCGTCTATCTGGGCATCGTGCTCTGGGGCGGCCTCTATCTCAGGGACGACCGCCTGCGGCGGCTCATCCCGTACCGTCGCTAGACTCGTTCACGTCCACCTCATGATGGTCCTTCCGTCGATCGCTGGCCTGCGGCTCAGCGGCCGGACAGCTTCAGGATATCCTCCGGATACCGGGCCCCCTGGACCTCGATCCCGGAGGCGGCCTCGTCGATCTCGCGCAGGTCGTCGGCGGTCAGCACGACCGCGACCGAGCCGAGATTCTCTTCCAGCCGATCGAGCTTCCGGGTGCCCGGGATCGGAACGATCCAGGGTTTTTGGGCCAGCAGCCAGGCGAGCGCGACCTGCGCCGGCGTCGCCCCCTTGCGGCCGGCGACCGAGCGGAGCAGCTCGACCAGGGCCTGGTTCGCCTGGCGGGCCTCTGGCTCGAACCGCGGAATGCGGCTGCGCAGATCCGTGCTGTCGAAGGTGGTGGCGTCGTCGATCCTGCCGGTCAGGAACCCCTTGCCCAGCGGGCTGTAGGGCACCAGGCCGATCCCGAGCTCCTCGATCACCGGGATCACGTCGGCCTCCGGCTCCCGCGTCCACAGCGAGTATTCGCTCTGCAGCGCGGTGACGGGCTGGACGGCATGCGCCCGGCGGATCGACCGCACGCCGGCTTCGGACAGGCCGAAATGCCGGGCCTTGCCCTCCCAGATCAGCTCCTTCACCGCCCCGGCGACATCCTCCATCGGCACGTCGGGATCGACCCGGTGCTGATACAGCAGGTCGATGCGATCGGTCCGGAGCCGCCGCAGCATGCCTTCGACCGCGGCCTTGATGTGGTCGGGGCGGCTGTTCAGGCGGCCGAGGCGTTTGCCGGTTTCCAGGTCGATGTCGTGGCCGAACTTGGTGGCGATCACCACCCGGTCCCGCACCGGGGCCAGGGCCTCGCCGACGATCTCTTCGTTGGTGAACGGACCATAGGTCTCGGCGGTGTCGAAGAAGGTGACGCCGCGCTCGGCGGCCGCCCGGATCAGGGTGATCAGGGCCTGCCGGTCCGCGATCGGGCCATAGCCCATGCAGCCCAGTCCCAGCGCCGAGACCTCGAGGCCGGCTTGTCCAAGCTTGCGCGTCTGCATGTCGTCCTCCGGTCAGTTGAGCCGGAGTCTAAGGCGTGGCTCGCCAGCGACTAGGCGCTATAATCCGCAAGGACCCATAAGCAGGACCACTGAATGCAGCGCGGCAGCCTGGATGATCTCGTGGCTCTCGTCGCCGTCGCGCGGGAACGGAGCTTCACCAAGGCGGCGGCGCAGCTGGGCGTCTCGCAATCGGCGCTGAGCCAGACCATCCGCCAGCTCGAGGCCCGGCTTGGCATCCGGCTCCTGACCCGCACCACGCGCAGCGTCGGGCTGACCGAGGCGGGGGAGCGCCTGCTGCGCACCGTGGCCCCGCGGCTGGAGGAGATCGAGGCCGGGCTGGCCGCGGTCAGCGAGCTGCGGGACAAGCCGGCCGGCACCATCCGGATCACCGCCGGCGACCATGCGATCCGGTCGATCCTGTGGCCGAAGCTGGAGAAATTCCTGCCCCGATATCCCGACATCAAGGTCGAGCTCGTCATCGACTACGGGCTGACCGACATCGTCGCGGAGCGCTACGACGCCGGCGTGCGCTGGGGCGAGCAGGTGGCCCAGGACATGATCGCGGTACGCATCGGGCCCGATCTCGGCTTCGCCGTCGTCGGCGCGAAATCCTACTTCGCCAAACGGCCGCCGCCCCGGACGCCGCAGGATTTGGTCGGGCACAGCTGCATCAATCTGCGCCTGCCGACCCATGGCGGACTCTATGCCTGGGAGTTCGAGCGGGACGGCCGCGAGGTCAGGGTGCGGGTGGAAGGCCAGCTCGTCTTCAACGGCATCTTCCAGATCCTCGACGCCGCGCTGGCCGGCTTCGGCCTGGCCCATGTGCCGGAGGACCTGGCGCAGCCTCACCTCGCCCGGGGCCGCCTGCAGCGCGTGCTCGAGGATTGGTGCCCGCCCTGGTCGGGCTATCACCTGTACTACCCGAGCCGGCGCCAATCCTCCGCCGCCTTCGCCCTGCTGGTGGACGCCCTGCGCCACCGGGGCTGACACCGAAGGCCGTGGTGGGCTTCGGCAGCGGGGTGCGCCGGCCGCTGGGCGTCGCCATCGTCGGCGGGCTGATTGTCAGCCAGGTGCTGACCCTCTGGACCACCTCGGTGCTGTACCTGGTGCTCAAGCGCTTCCGGCGCTGGGCGCGGGGTCGGTGGGCCCGGGCCTGGCGGGACCTTGCACCGGGGGCGGCGGAGTAGAGGGCGGGACGGCCGGCCGCACTCGACCCGAAGCCGAAGTTCGACACCGTACAGCCGAACGGGCGTCGTCCTGATTGCGGCAGTGTGCGCATTCCGGCAGTGCCGCCGGCGGTCGGCCGATCATATAGCCCGTGCGTCAGAATTTATTTACAGAATATCTGCGGAAAATTATAATTATGGAAAATCATTTGGCGAGCACGCCTGTGGATGGCCGCGCTATTTCATCTTCGATTCGAGGTTCAGCGCCTTTGCCCAGGCGCTTACCTGCCCCAGCGCATCTTGCTCCCACTGGTCTGGCGTCCGACCATCCAGAATTCCGGCGTCTTCCGCAAACCTACGAACCCAAGCCGGTCCTACGCCATCTTGTCGTTCAAACTTTTCGGCGATGTGTTTGAAGCCTTTGACGGCTTCAGGACTCTCCAGGATTTGCCTGCATTGGGTCGCCAATGCCACGGGACCGCCCGGATAATTTCGGATGCAATAGTAGACGTCGTATGCGTCCTTCGTCTTCATGCGATTTTTTAGCGCGAATCCCTTCATCGCGAGCAAAGCAGGGATAGATGCTACAGCCAGTTCGACGCGATTGTGCTCGCCTTGAGGCATCCGGCCCTCGATCTTGATTGTCTCAAACCAACGAAGCGCAAGCGCGGCACCATCTGCCTTCTGAACGGCGAAATTCCCGACGAGTGGCGGGTCATTCTTTTCGATCTTGGCATCGCGCGGCATTAAGAAATCAACCACAATACGGATTGGCGGTCCTTCTTCGACAGGCACCGCTCGAACCATCTGAAACTTCTTCAGGTCATCGCTCTGTTGATAATCGTGTCGTTTCAGCTCATCGACAAGCATGGCGTACTCGCCACCTGCGAGAGCAACTGGATCAAGGCTGAGGTCGACATCGAACGAGCCGATGTGGCGCATGTCTTCGTTGTCGAGCAGGAGCCAAGGAACAGTGCCGCCGATGACAACAAACTTTCCATGATAGCTGCCAAGAATCTGGCCGATTTCCAAGAGGACCGCCCTGACCGCCGCCGTGGTGCGATCGTCGTAGTCTGCCGGTTTCGGGTCCGTGTTTATTCGTTCCGCCATTGCAGGCACTCCCGACGAAGATGCTCAGCAGCTTCCTGTCCTCGATCACCTGCAATCGCGAGGTCAAGATAGGTCTGGACGGGACTGGTCACACGAATGCCGCGAGCTGGCTCCACCGCATCAAGGAGAGGGCCATCGTCGTCGACCACGGTAACGACGACATTCGCTCCCTTCGCTACGTCATCGAGATCCAACTCGTCTTGCAGCCGCGCCAGGCCATTGGCATTGGCGTGGAAGAAGCGCGTTTCATTGCGGACATACGGTGCTAGCCACTTCGCCGCGGAGAATGATGAGAGCGCCGCTCCTCTCCTATTGCCGTCTCGCAGGAAGAACTCTCGCAGAGCTACTTCTAACTCTTTGCCGTGCATTATGGTGTAATAGGTGAACGCGTGTCCTGGCGGCCCATCATAGTTGTCTCTCCAGGTATCTAGGAGAGAATCGGGGTCCGTGAGCCGGAATCCGTCATTACCCGCTTCCACCCAGCCGCGGGCCAACAATGCTTCTTTCACGTTATGGGCTTGTCCTAGACTGACTTGTGCCCTTTCCGACATCTCAGTTAATTTGAGCGTGCGTTGCGGCTCGCTCAGCATGAGCCGGAGGACCCGAGCCGATTTCGGCCTGAAAAGCGATTTTAGTTCCCGGCGCTCGGCAGCGGGTATCTCCGAACTGCGCCGGTCGATATAGAGACCAGGAAGGACTAGTCGACAATTTCCCAGCAGGTCGAAGTAATTGACCTTGTGCTTACGGCATAAGCTGCGGACTTCCTCAGAGAGAAATGGTGCGATGAAGACGGGTGATGCTTTGATATTCGCGTTTGCGACATAGTCGTGAAGGCGCGAGATTGCTGCGCGCGCGTGGCGAGGTTGACCGTTCGTCTTAACTTCGCACGCTAGCACATGAACCCTGTCCCCAGAGCGAATCCTCAACAGGAAGTCGATGGCCTCATCCGCGCGTCCTCCACCCGAAAACTTCGGAGGGAATGTCTTTGTCTCGGGGACTTCAGCCAACAGCCGGCGCAGACCATCTGCGGCGTCATGCTCCAGTTTCACTGGATCAATGGGTTTCAGCATATGCTGAAAATAGGCTCTGGCCTGAAAGGCGTCAAGGTGTGTTTCACCATATAGGTGACTTTCACCGCGCGCTGAAGGGGCAAATTGAATGAAACTATCGATATAAGCTGGCTTCCGGCGCCGACACCGGCTGGACCCTGCCTTTAGCTCAATGATGAGCGCGTAGTGGGTCCGCATTCGGCGAATCCAACATCTCGACTGCCTCTATGGCATCCGTCGTGTTGGGTTCGAGTGCCGCGAGCTCACCCTACGCACTATTCGAGAGGCCCACCATCACGGCAGATCGACGATCTCGACCCAGTTCGCATCGCGGCCCACCGGATACCGCCCCACCGGGGTCAGGGCGCCGTTCGCCTTGTCGATCCGATAGACCGACAGCCGGTCCGATTTCTCGCCCGACGCGACGAGCCAGGTTCCGCTCGCATCGATCCGGATGCCGCGCGGCTGCGTCTCGGTGGGATAGTTGCCGACATAGGTCGGCTTCCCGGTGCCGGGGTCGACCGAGAGCAGCGCGATCCGGCTGGTCGTCCGCTCGGTGGCGTAGAGGAACCGGCCGTCGGGCGTGGCCTGGAGGTCCGCGGCCCAGATCTTCGGACTGTCGTCGGCCGGCGCCCCCGGTGGCGTGCCCGGCACGAGACCGGCCTCCGCCGGCACCGTGCCGGTGCTGTCGAGCAGGGTCAGGGTTCCCGTCTCCTGGTCGACCGCGAAATGGATGATATTCCCGGACAGCTCGCACAGCACGTAGAGATGCTTGTCGTCCGGCGACAGGACCGGGTGGCGCGGGCCGTTGCCGGCCGTGGTCTTCACCACCGGCGGGTCGTTCGGCGTCAGCCGGCCGGTCGCGGCGTCGAACCGGAACTGGACGATCTGGTCGCTGCCGAGATTGGTCGCGTAGACGAAGCGGTTGGTCCGGTCGGCGCGGATCGCATGGGCGTTCTTGCCGGTCGGGATCACCTGGCTCGCCTGCGACTTGACCAGCCCGTCCGCATCGATCGGGCTGACCGCGACCTTGTCGCCGCCATAGGAGGCGGTGAACAGGAAGCGGCCGGTGGCGTCGGTCGACACATAGGCCATGCTGTCGGGCAGCGGCGCGGTCGCCTGTTGCCGCAGCGCGCCGCTGGCGGGATCGATGGCATAGGTCAGGACCGCGAAAGGCTCCGACCGGACCACGGCGTAGAGATGCCGCTTGTCCGGGCTGACCGTCATCGGCATCACCTTCATCCTGGCCGGGGTCTTGCCGAGCGACGTCAGCGCGCCGGTCGCCTGGTCCGGGGCGTAGCCGTCGATGTCCCCGTCATCCGCATTGGAGACATAGACGAAGGATTTCGCGGCAGCCGGCGCCGCGCCGGATGCGGTGAGCGATGACGCCATGACGAACACTCCTGCCAGCAGCCGCAACGTACTGTGCATGATCCCTCCCCGAGAGGCGACGGGCACCTCGGTGCCTCTTTCACCCTCGGCAGGGTCTATGGACCCGACCGCGCCGTCCAAGCCGAAGCGGGTATCGATCGATGCGGCCTGCGCATCGATCCGCCACAGGGCCGGCTCACTTCGGCAGGCCGGCCTTCCGGAAACCGTCGAGAACCATGTCCCGGGACGCGGCGTCCCTGAGCGGCAGACACTCCCGCAGCGCCGAAACGGTCATGCCGGGTGCCAAGGGGAGATACTTGCCGAGCGCCGCCTGCGCCTCCGGCAGCCGGTCGAGCTGGACATAGGCGGGGACCAGGGCCCAGTACGCCGTGTCCCAGCCGGGATTGAGAGCGGCCGACCGTTGCGCCAGCTCCAGGGCCTCGGCGGGGCGGCCGCTGAACAGATGGGCCAGCCCGGCAACCGTCAGGAACATGAAATAGCCGGGATCCAGCGGACCCAGCGTCATGGCCCGCTCCGCCAGCGCCACGCCGGCCTCGGGATCGCCGCCGCAGACCAGCGCGGTGGCGGCGAGGAAGTTGACCTGCCCCGAACCGGGGTTCCGCTCGACCGCGCGGCGCACGCTGTCGAGACCGGCGCCATAGTCCCGCCCCGCCATCACCAGGACGAAGCCGGCCAGGACCACCGCCAGCGGATCGTCGCTGCCGGCGGCGGCGGCCCGGCGGGCCAGCGCGATGGCGGTCCCCAGATCGTCGGCGCCGACGGCCGGCCACGCCCGCGACAGCCGCTGCTCCAGGCACCACGCGGCATGGGCCAGCGCCGGGGCGAAGGTCGGCTCGAGATCGATCGCCTGGGTCAGCAGGCCATAGCCCAGCAGGTTCTCGTCCGGGCGCATGGCGTACACATGCGGCAGCGCCCGGAGATAGAGATCATAGGCGTCGAGATTCTCGGTCGGCTTGCGGCGCGCGCGCTCGATCTCCGCCTTCAGCACCGTCGGTTCGATCGCGCCGACGACGCTGGCGGTGATCTTGTCCTGCAGATCGAACACATCCTGCAGGTCGCCGTCGAACCGCTCCGCCCACAGATGGGCGCCGGTCGCCGCGTCGATCAGCTGGCCGGTGATGCGCAGCCGGTTGCTGGATTTGCGGACCCCGCCTTCGAGCACGTAGCGCACGCCCAGCTCGCGGGCCACCTGGCGCACATCGACCGCCCGGCCCTTGTAGATGAAGGTCGAATTGCGCGCGATCACCGCCAGCTGGTTGAAGCGCGACAGGGCGGTGATGATGTCCTCGACCATGCCGTCGACGAAGTATTCCTGTTCCGGATCGCCCGACATGTTGGTGAAGGGCAGCACCGCGATCGACGGCTTCCCCGACAGCGGCGCCGCCGCGGCGGGCGCGGCCGGCCTGGGTTGCGGCGCGGGATCGGCGCCCGGGGTGGCGCCGACCTGCAGCGAGTAGATCCGCATCGGGTCGGCGATGTTCTTGAGCTGCGTGCTGCCGAGATCGCTGACCGAAAGGTCGAGCCGCGCCTTGACCTGGCGATAGGCGTCCTCGGACAGGCAGATGGCGCCGGGCGCGGCAACGCTCTGCAGCCGCGAGGCGATGTTCACCCCGTCGCCCATCAGGTCGCCGTCGCTCTCCTCGACGACGTCCCCGAGATGGACGCCGATCCGGAACACGATCTGCCGGTCCTCCGGCACGCCGGCATTGCGCTCGACCATGGCGCGCTGCACCTCGATCGCGCAGCGCACGGCGTCGACGACGCTGCGGAACTCGACCAGCGACCCGTCGCCCGTCCGCTTGACCACGCGCCCCTGGTGCACGGCGATCGTCGGATCGATCAGGTCGCTGCGCAAGGCGCGCAGCCGCGCCAATGTGCGGTCTTCGTCCGCCCCGGCGAGCCGGCTGAAGCCGACCACGTCGGCGGCCAGGATCGCCGCCAGCTTGCGATGGTCGCTCATGGGGTCAGCTCCACCCCTCCCTCAGAGGCAGCAAGCCGACGGACGCCGCTGCCATAAATTCATATGCAGCATACGCCTCAAATCCCTTTGACCCTTGAACATTGAGTCGTCGATGGCCCGATCAGGGGTGGTCCGGTCCGACCCCACCATGTGCCGGCGATCTGGCACCATGACGCGAAGGCATTGGGCCCAGGGCCGGCGCCGCCGCCAGGATGCAGTCTCGGCGTCCCGGGGAGCAAACGCGGTGTCGGCAAGGCAATGGGTGTTGACGATCATGGCGGCGGCGGCCCTGGCCCTGCCGGCCGCGGCCCAGGAGCCGCAGCGGGTGGTGCCGGTGGCGGTGCGCGTGATCCCGCCGATGGTCGAACAGACCAACGGCCAGCTCAGCGGCTTCAGCATCGATCTCTGGAACGCGATCGCCAGCCGCCGCCGCTGGACCACCGAGTTCACCGTGGTGCCCAGCGTCCAGGCCCAGCTCGCCGCGGTGTCCGGCCGGACGGCCGATGTCGGCGTCGGCGCGATCTCGATCACCGCCGAGCGCATCACCGATTACGACTTCTCGCAGCCGATCCTGAATGCCGGCCTCGGCATCCTGACGCGCAGCGAGCGGCCGGGGCGCGAGGCCACCGCCTTCGGCAGCCTGCTGCACCTGCTGCTGTCGCCGGCGGTGCTGGTCTGGCTCGGCATCGCCGGGCTGCTGACGATCATCCCGGCGCATATCGTCTGGTTCATCGAACGCGGGCAGCCGGACGGCCTGATCGGCACGACGCGGTATTTCCCCGGGATCCTCCAGGCCTTCTTCTGGGGCCTCGGCACCCTGGCCACCCAGGCGGATGCGATGCCGCGCCACTGGCTGTCCCGCGGGGTCGCGGTGCTGTGGATGTTCACCGGCGTGGTCTTCGTCGCCTTCTACACGGCGACGCTGACGGCCAGCCTGACGGTCCAGCAGATCCGGCAGGAGATCAACGGCCCCGGCGACCTGCCGGGCAAGGCGGTCGGCACCGTCGGCGGCACCACCTCGGCCCGCTATCTCGGCACCGCCAACATCCAGCCCGTGACCTTCGCCAATGCCCAGGACGCCTATGCGGCCCTGATGGACGACCAGGTCGACGCCGTGGTCTACGACGCGCCGGTGCTGCAATACATCGCCGCGCATGAGGGGCTGGGGCGCGCCGGCCTGGTCGGGACGGTGTTCCAGCCCGAGGATTACGGCTTCGTCTTCCGCAACGACAGCGACCTGCGCCGCGACGTCGACGCCGCCCTGCTGTCGATGCGTCAGGACGGCAGCTACGAGGAGCTGCGCCAGCGCTGGTTCGGCAAGTCGTAGGGGCGGGGCAGGGCGCCGACCGCGTCCGGTCCGGAAGCGGACCTTCGCCGATCTGCCGGGTTGCCCCAAAACCCGACGTTTCCGCGCTGGCCACTGCGCCCGGAAACTAGGCCTCTCCGACACGCCCCCGCATCGCTGTCGCGCCGGCGAGCCAGATCGGATTGAACAGGTCGATCAACGCTCTGTAGGAATGTGAGTCGACCTGGTCGAGCCCGCCACTCTGGTTACCCGCCAGAAACCCGCCGACGCCGTGGTCGACCGCGGCCAGATTCGGAATCGGCAGGCCCAGTGAAGCCAGATCGGCGGCAACCGAGGTCTGAGGCGGCAGGTACGCAGTCGCGGAGCGCAGCCGCATGCTCGGTCCTGGAAGCCGGACCATCACCATTCGGGTCACCGATGGCTGTGCGTCGGGATCGATGATCGTCGCGCCGCACATGAAGCCGGCCAGCACGCTCGCCGGCGGCGTCGGCGAGAACAGGCAGAACAGCATATGCGCATTGCCGTCGGTTTCGCGCAGGTCGAGGTGCATGGCCCGTCCTGTCACCTCCAGCGGGCCTTCAAGATGCAATCGGCTGGTCGGCAGGCGCTCCGAATAGCACGCGAGAAGCCCCTGCGAGCCCTGCTGCTGCGCGATCGAGAATTCTCCCCGGACGATCTGGCCGCGAAAATAGGGCGACCAGGCATGCGAGTAGCAGGCGTAGGTCCCTGCGAGCGACGGGTTCCGCTCCTGCCGCTGCCCTGCAGTCGGACGCCGTGACGATTCGAGCCGCCGCTCCAGCATGTCGCGGTCGCAATTGTGCCGGGCGCAGATGACCTCGATGAAGTCGTCGAGCTCGCAATCGGCGATCCAGGCTCCGGGGCGATCGAGATCCACGACTTTCGCCCAGTCCTCGTAAAGCCGGGACTCGCGGGGGCGGGCACGCCCCTGGATCCATTTGTGGGCACGATCGACATCGAACGACGTCACCGGGTTGGCGCGACGGAACGCTGCCGCGAGGTCCTTGGCCGTCACCGCGCCCAGGACAGCAGCCGTCACTCGCAGCTTCCGATCGATATCCCGCGCCACACCCTCCCTTCCTCCAATGGCCCTGCCGCCAACGGCGACTGCGATTTTCCAGGGCAGGTTTTCCAGGAAAAGACATAAAATTCTATACGCCCAGAACCGGTTTTCTGTGAGGAATGTTTTTGAATTGATGAAGTCCTGCCGGGATCGGCGGGCGAATCACGTGGTTTGAAAGGGGAGGCACGGTCATGGCCAACATACAGGGCACACAAGGCGACGACACCCTGATGGACACCTTCTTCAACGGCGCCGACGTCATCGAAGGGTTCGCCGGCAACGACACCATCACCAGCTTCGAGGGAGCCGACTTCATCGATGGCGGAGCCGGCTTCGACACAGTGGAGTTCAGTCGCTGGGGCGAAACCGTCACGTACGTCTTCACCCTGAACGGCGCCGCCGGCATCGACGGCAACCGCACGATCAACATCGAGCAGGTGTCCTTCTTTGCCGGATCGGGGAACGACATCCTCACCGGGGGCGATCGCGAGGACACGCTCCTCGGCAATGACGGCAACGACACACTGACCGGGGCGGCCGGCAACGACAATCTCAATGGCGGTGCGGGCGACGACACCATCAATGGCGGCGACGGCAACGACATTTGCAATGGCCGCGAGGGCAACGGCACCCTCAATGGCGGCAATGGCGACGACGAAATCCACGCCGGCATCGGGGTCTTTACCATCGATGGCGGCGCCGGCACCGACGTGCTCTTCGCCAGTCGCTCCTCGGCCACCACAGGGGTCAGCTTCACCTTGAACGGCGGCCCCGGCAGCGACGGCAGCAGCACGATCAACGTCGAGCGGCTGGACTACTTTGCCTCAAAGGGCGACGACACCACCACCGGGGCCGGTGGCGACGACAGGATCATCGGCCTTGAAGGCAACGACGTCGCGAATGGGATGGCTGGCGCCGACACCCTCAGTGGCGAGGCGGGCAACGATATTGGCAATGGCGGCGCCGGCAACGACACCATCAGTGGCGGCGACGGCAACGACACCATCAATGCCGGCGACGGCAACGACAGCCTCGATGGCGGCAATGGCGACGACACCATCGATGGCGGCAATGGCGACGACCAGATCATCACCGGCCTCGGGGTCGACTTCGTCGATGGTGGCACCGGCATCGACACGCTGACCGTCGACCGCGGCAGCACCGTCACCGGGGTCGTCTTCACCCTGAACGGCGCCGCCGGCAGCGACGGCAGCCGCGCGATCAACATCGAGCGGATGGTCTACAATGCCGGGTCGGGCAACGACACCATCACCAGCGTCGGCGGCGACGACAGGATCGACGGCAATGATGGCAACGACGTGCTGCGCGGGGCCGCTGGGGTCGACATCCTCAACGGCGGCAACGGCGACGACCGGATCGAGACCGGCGACGGCGGCGTGGCCACCGGCGGCAACGGTGACGACACCATCATCGGCGGGGCCAGCGCCGAAACTCTCTCTGGCGAGGCCGGCAGCGACACGATCTCCGGCCTGGGCGGCAATGACAGGATCAGCGGCGGCGACGGCGACGATATCCTGAACGGCGGCGACGGCGACGACGACATCACCGTCGGCACCGGCGTCGGGGTCAACATGGTCGATGGCGGCGCGGGCACCGACACGCTGACCGCCGATCGCAGCCTCATCACCGTCGGGGTCGTCTTCACCCTGAACGGTGCCACCGGCAGCGACGGCAACCGCGCGATCAACATGGAGCGGATGACCTACAATGCCGGGTCGGGGTGGGACACCATCACCGGGGCCGGCGGCAACGACGTGATCAATGGCAACAACGGCAACGACGCCCTGAACGGGGCGGCTGGCGCCGACACCCTCGACGGTGGCAAGGGCACCGATACGCTCGACGGCGGCGACGGCGACGACAACCTCAATGGCAAAGACGGCAACGACGCGATCAAAGGCGGCGCCGGCAATGACATCCTTCGCGGCGAGGCCGGGGCAGATTCCCTGAATGGCGGCGACGGCGTCGACACCGCCAGCTACTACACCGGCTCGGTCGGGGTGTCGGTCAACCTGACGGCCGGCACCGGCAGCGGCGGCGAGGCCCAGGGCGACACCCTGGTGGGAATCGAGAACGTCTCCGGCAGCCAGACCAGCGACAGCCTCTACGGCAACGCCGGCGCCAATGTCCTGCAGGGGTGGAACGGCAACGACGTGCTTACCGGAGTCGACGGCAAGGATACGCTGACCGGTGGCGCCGGGGCCGACCGTTTCGTCTATGGCAGCGCCGCCCAGAGCGTGGTCGGGGCCAATGCCGACCGGATCACCGATTTCACCCGTGCCCAGGGCGACCGCATCGACCTGTCGGTGATCGACTCCAACACTGCCGTCGCTGGCAATCAGGCCTTCGCCTTCATCGGCTCGGGCCTCTACACCGGCGTCGCCGGCCAGCTGCGCTACAGCCAGGTGGCGGGCGTCACCACCATCGCCGGCGACGTCAACGGCGACGGCGCCTCCGACTTCCACATCCAGCTGACCGGCGCCATTGCCCTGGCGGCCGCCGATTTCGTGCTGTAGCGGCCGGCATCAGGCCGACATGATCAACGCCGCGTGGGTGCCGCAACGACAGCGACCTGCGCCGCGATGTCGACGCCGCTCTGCTGTCGATGCGCCAGGACGGCAGCTACGAGGAGCTGCGCCAGCGCTGGTTCGGCAAGTCTTAGGGGCGGGGCAGGGCGTCACGCTCCAGTCTTGTCGGCTTTGCGCGCAGCGAACCCGATCGACGAAGTTTCGTCCCTCAGTTCCCTTCCGAGGACCGGTTTCGGCCGATCTCGTCGACGCGAGTCTGCAGGCTCATCCGATCGAGCGTGTCGAAGGGCAGGCTCATGAAGATGCGGAGCCTTCGTTCGAGTTCGCCGAGCACGCGAACGAAGACCTGCAATCGCTCCCATTCCGCACCGGTCGCCAGGACCGGATCCGAATTGCTCCAATGCGCGGTGACGGGGTGACCGGGCCACTCCGGCTGTTTCTCCCCGGCGGCGGTGTCGCTGAGCGTGAACACGAAGTCGAGCGGCCGTGCGGCCGGGTCCGCAAACTCGCGGACATGCTTCGGCCGTAGGCCTTCGACCGGGAATCCGGCCTGCCGCAACAGGGCGATCGTGTGCGGATCGAGCGCCGAGGCCGGCTCCACGGCCGCGCTGTAACCGCGGAACCGGCCCTTGCCCTCCTTGTTCAGGATGGCCTCGGCCAGGATGCTCCGCGCCGAATTCCGACGCGA
Organism: Inquilinus sp. CA228; assembly: GCF_052078665.1. NCBI lineage: Bacteria > Pseudomonadati > Pseudomonadota > Alphaproteobacteria > Rhodospirillales > Rhodospirillaceae > Inquilinus > Inquilinus sp. CA228. The sequence goes on from NZ_JBQJIK010000034.1 coordinate 32,017, forward strand.
CAGGAACAGCACGCCGTAGACTTTCTCAGACATCACCGCCCCCCTCTCGAAGTTGGTGGCTGAACGGTCAGTCGTGCTCCATCAGCTCACCGATCAGCTCCCGAACCTTGCCCCTGGCCATCACCAGGGCCTCGCGGCCCAGCGGCGTTGCCGAATAGACGCGCCGGATCGACCGGCCGACGCGATGCTCGCGCGAGACCAGGTAGCCCTTCTTTTCCATGGCTCGGAGCATCGGATACAGCGTGCCGGGGCTGAGCTTGTAGCCGTGGTGCGCCAGTTCCTCGATCATCCACTGACCGTAGAGCTCGCCCTCGACCGCGTGGTGCAGGACGTGCAGCCGGATCAGGCCGCTCAGCAGGTCTTGGTGCTCCATGCTCGCTGTTCATCTGGTGCTCGGAGTCACGCAATCGAACTTCGATATCGAGATCCGAGCTTAAGGCTCGTGGGACAAGAGTCAACGGGCTGACCCTATGTCGGGAACAGGTTTTTCGCCAGGAAGTCGACGAAGACCCGCAGCTTGGGCGAGGGGTAGCGGCTGGACGGCCACAGCAGGCGGAACATGCCCTCATGCTCGGTGTGGTCCTTGAGCACCACCGCCAGCCTTCCCTCGGCGATCTGCCGGCGGATGGCGAAATCCGGCAGGCAGGCGATGCCCAAGCCCTGCTCGGCCAGGGCGATCAGCGGCTCGATCGTGTTCGCCACCGCCATGCTCGGCAGCGCGATCTCCTTGGCCCCGCCGCGCAGCGGCCAGGGCTCGAACTTGCCGCTGGTGGCGAAGCGATGCTGCAGGCAGGCATGGCCGGCCAGATCCTCCGGGCTCCGCGGCACGCCGCGGCGCGCGAGATAGAAGGGCGCGGCCACCAGCTGCAGCCGGAACCCGCCCAGGAACCGGCTCATCAGCCGGGAATCGCTCACCTCGCCGGCGCGGATCACCGCATCGAAGCCCTCCTCGATCACATCGACCAGCCGGTCGGTGAAGTCGAGGTCCAGCTCGATCTCGGGATAGGCCCGCATGAAGGCGCCGAGGGTCGGCATCATCAGCATGCCGGCCAGCGGCAGGCTGACGCGCAGCCGGCCGCGCGGCGCGCCCTGGGTCTGCGCCAGCTCGGTCTCGGCGGTCTCGATCTCGCTGAAGATCCGCCGGCAGCGCTCCAGGAACAGCGCCCCCTCCGGCGTCAGTGTCACCGAGCGGGTCGAGCGGTGCAGCAGGCGCACGCCCAGCCGCTCTTCCAGCCGCGCCACCGCCTTGCCGACGGCGGAGGAGGAGATTCCGAGCTGCCGCCCCGCCGCGGTGAAGCTGCGCGCCTCGGCGGCGCGGACGAAGGCGTCGAGCGCGCCCAGGCTGTCGGTGTGCCGCATCGTCATTCCGGACATTTAGATCCTAAGTGTCCAGAACTATAGCTTAATTCTCCGGAATACACGGCGGTCTTACCTTGTCGGCAGTGACGGACACAAGGAGGCAGACATGCCGCAGCAGCACGATCGGTTCCCGTATTCCGCCATCGTCGACCGTCCGCCCTTGCGCTGGCTGAACGGCGCCCGCGTGGCGGTGTGGGTCACCCCGAACATCGAGCATTTCCTGTTCGACCGGCCGTCGAGCTCGATCAACCCGCACACCGCCAACCTGGTCCCCGACGTGCTCAACCACTCCTGGCGCGACTACGGCGTCCGGGTCGGCATCTGGCGGCTGATGGAGGTGATGGAGAAGCACGGCGTCAAGGGCACGGTGGCGCTCAACTCCGATGTCGCTCGGCACTACCCCCGCATCATCGAGGCCGGGCAGGCGCTGGGCTGGGAATGGATGGGCCATGGCGAGACCAACTCGACCCTGATCCACGCCCAGCCGGAGGCGGAGGAGCGGCGGATCGTCCGCAGCGTGGTCGAGACCATCGAGCAGGCCACCGGCCGGCGGCCGCGCGGCTGGCTCAGCCCGGCGCTGACGGAATCGCACCGCACGCTCGACCTGTTGGCCGAGGCCGGCATCGACTACGTCGCCAACTGGGTCAATGACGAGCAGCCCTATCCGATGCGGGTGACGTCCGGCGCGATGCTGTCGCTGCCCTATTCGATCGAGATCAACGACTTCAACGCCTTCCTGTTCCAGGGCCAGACCGGCGAGCAGTTCGCACAGACGATCCGCGACCAGTTCGACGTCCTGTACGAGGACGGCGCCGCGACCGGCCGGGTGATGGGCATCGCCCTGCACCCGTTCCTGATCGGCCACCCGCACCGGGCCCGGCATTTTTCCGCAGCGCTCGCCCATATCGCCGCGCATGACGAGGTCTGGCTCGCCACCGGCAGCGAGATCGCCGACTGGTACCGGACGAACTACGGAGGGATATGAGCGGCAGGTTTGTCGCCTTTGCTGACGTTCGAAGGCTGACGCCGGGATATGTCAGATCGGATCAGGCGCTGCTGGCGGAGCACCTGCAGACTGCATCATCGTCGCCGCGTCCGCCCGGAAGCTCCATGCCGCGAGCAGCAGCGCAAGGGCCGAGAGAAGCAGCGACGCGGGGACCAGATACATGGCGTCGTGCAGACCGATCCCTTTGAATTGCTCCGTCATCGTCTGCGCCTTCGCCGATGCCATCGCAGCTTCGGCGTAACGATCCGAGACATAGCCGGTGACGAACGGCCCCGCCGCTCCACCCAGCAGATAGTTCACCGCAAAATACAGCGCCATCGCGGTGCCGCGGAGCCGTGGCTCCACGACATCGTGGATCGCCGGGTAGGCCGAGACGAAGAAACCGTATTGCAGCAGCCAGCCGATGCTGAAGATCGCCGTGAACATTCCAACCTCCGTCGGGCCCAGGGCCAGGGCGCACCAGGTCGCGGCCGCGCCGAGGGAGAGGCTGACGACGCCGGCGACCAGCCGTCCGCTCGGCGCGCGCTGATGGATCTTGTCGGCAGCCCACCCGCCGGCGGTCAATCCCACCAGGCCGGTCAACCCGACCATCACGCCGGTCGCCATGGCCGCGTCTCCCAAGGGCAATCCGAAATAGCGCTGAAGCATCGGGACCAGAAAGCTGTTCGCGGCGGCGGCCGAAAAATTGGCCGCGACCCCGGCGAGGATGATCCACCACATCGTGCGGATGCGGAGGATCCTGCGGATGGGGCGGTGGCCCGGATCGCCTTGCGGCCGCCACGATTCGGCCGCGCCGCGGTGCGGCTCCTTGATGCAGAAGATCAGGGCGGCCACGGCGAGTCCGGGCACCACGGCGATGAAGAAGGGAGCGCGCCAGGACCCGAAGGCCTGCACCATCGCCCCGGTCGAGAAGAGCGCCAGGGCCAGGCCGATGGGCAACCCGAGCATGAAGATCCCGATCGCGCGGGACCGTTTGTCGGACGGAAACAGATCCCCGATCAGGGATGTCGCCGCCGGCGTATAGCAGGCCTCTCCGATGCCGACGCCCAGGCGAACCAACAAAAACGACGTGTAGTTCCAGGCAAGGCCGGTCGCTCCTGTCAAAAGGCTCCAGAGAACGAGCCCGTGCCCCATGATCGCCTTGCGGGAGCCGCTGTCGGCCCAACGGCCGAGCGGCACTCCGGCAATCGCGTAGACGACGGTGAAAGCCGTCCCGATCAAGCCGAGCTGGGTATCGCTCAATCCCCATTCGTGCCTGATCGGCTCGGACACGATCACCGGAAGGACGCGATCGAAGAAATTGAGGAGATTCGCCAGGAAGAGCAGCGCCAGCACACGCCAAGCGTTCGCGACCATCTGGTCTTGCATCGGGGCCTCGCATCGTCGACGCCTCCGGCTTGCGGCAGGAGTCGCCTAGGTCTGAATTCCGTCCGTTCACATCTGCAAGGATGGACGTGGTGATCGCGAGCATCGAGCAAGGCCTGAACCGGGATGCCGATGCCGACGCTCAGACATGCGCCTTGCCCGAACAAACGACACATAATATCGTAGGTTGTCGGACGATAACACCAACACGGCCCGGCATCGCGACAGGACCGGACGGCGGATCATCTTCCTGTAGCAGCCGGGCTTCGCCGGCTGCTGGAGGCGTCGGGTCCGAGGCGCGGAGCCGACCAGGAGCCTGCCATGCCTTTTGCTGCGCGCTCTCTGCTGTCGTCTGTGAGTGACCGAGAATCTGGCCCTGTTTCTGGCGACCAGCCGATGTCTGCTTAACAAAGACAGCAAACGTCAACGATCATGGATCGGAACTCGCAGCGCGAACCCCATCGACCGGCCGTTCGTCCGCATCCCTTCAACAATCTGGCAACGTCAGCGATCCCCCAAAAGGATCGGTTCGACTATTGGCGGCATCTTTTCCTGGGCTCGATTATCGATCGCGACCGGTCGGAATGGGCGAGTGATTTTCAAGGCGAGATGATCAGTTCCACCGACTACAATGGAATTACATTCGCCAACCTTCGGGCCGATCCGCTGATCTGTACGTTCGGCAAGCGGGACTCGGGGCTCATCCTGCTGGGCACGGTGCGTCGAGGCACACTCGGCGTCAGGCAGGGAAACGACGACACGGCGACCATGGATGCTGGAAGCGGCCTCATCCTGTTTGATTGCGATCGCCCCGCCATCACCAGTTCGACACGGTACGACCTCACCTATCTGGCGCTGCCTCGCGCGGTGGTGACCGCGGCCATGGGGGCCGACCCGACGCCGCGCGGCAAGGCGATGCGGCTGCTCCCGAACCAGGGCCTCGCCCCGATCCTGCGTGCCCAGCTCGACGCGATGGCCTCGCATGGCGAGCATCTTGCGCCGGCCGAAAGCGTGGCCGCCGTACAGGCGGCGTGCGACATGGCCTTGACGCTTCTGTCGCGGCTTCATCCTCGGGGCATCGCTGATGGTGAAGGGCTCGATGACGCGATGTTCACCGCGACCCGGCGGTATATCGAGGCGAATCTGGGGCACCATGATCTGACCGCCGAGAGGATTGCCGCGGGTGTGGGCTGCTCTCGCGCCCGCCTGTACCGGATCTTCGCCCAACGGAATCAGACGGTGGGTGATTGCCTGCGGGAGGCCCGGCTGCGTCGCGCCAGCAGGCTGCTCGAGACCTTGCCAACGGAATCGATCGCCTTGATCGCGTTCGACTGCGGCTACACCGACCTGTCGGCCTTCGGCAAGGCGTTCAAGCGGCAGTTCGGCGTGCCGCCGGGGGACTGGCGCGTCGCCAGGGCCGATGCGCGGCTGATCGCCTGAGGGGCCGGAGGCAGCAGATCCGATCAAGCCGAGTTGGGCATCGCACAATCCCCGCTCGTTTCGCGCTGGGCTGGATGCGGCCCGGCGCCAGAGGCACATCTTGTCTAATGAAATGATGAATAATATGGTAAATTATCCTACTCGGATATCCAGCCCTCTTTGTGCTGTCCGAGGTGTCGCAATGGCCGGCCGAACGGCCGATTGTCATCTTGCGGCAGCGCGGCTCAACTGGCGGAACTTGTCACATCCTTTGGCAGTCTTTCTTTGATCGTTACAACACGAGGTGCGAGCAGAAATAGAAATTTTTATTGCAAGAAAAAATGACGTTTGGGCGAAGAAGACAACGAAGGCCAACATCCATGGACAGGAAGGTTCAACAAGATTCTCATCGGCCGACGGTGCGCCCTCATCCTTTCAGCAGCCTTGACATCCTCTCCATCCCAGCGAAGGAGCGGTTCGACTACTGGAGAACCCAGTTCATGGCCGTACTTGTCGATCGAGATCGTTCGGAATGGGCGAATGATTTTCGAGGCAAGATGCTCAGGGCCGCTGACCACAACGGCATTGCATTCACAAATCTCCATGCCAATCCGATGATCTGCACGTTCGGCAAGCGAGGCTCCGACATCATAACGCTGGTTACCGTGCATCAGGGCGTTCTCCACTACAGGCATGGAAACGACGACACCGCGATCTTGGATGCGCGAAGTGGTCTCATGCTGTTTGATAGCGATCGACCCGCCATCTCGTCCGTCTCGTCTGCGACGAGTCACGACCTCAGCTATCTCGCGCTGCCCCGCTCGGTCGTGACCGCGGCCATGGGCGGCGATGCAGTGCCGCGCGGACAGGCCATGCGGTTTCTCCCGAACCATGGGCTCTCGCCGATCCTGCAAGCTCATCTCAACACGATGGCCTCGCATGGCGAGCATCTCCCCCCGGCCGAAAGCATGGCCGCAATGCGGGCTGCGAGCGACATGGCATTGACGCTTCTGTCGCGGCTGAATCCCCGGGGCGTCGCTGACGGTGAAGCGCTCGATGACGCCGTGTTCACCGCGACCCGGCGGTACATCGAGGCGAATCTGGGGCACTACGATCTGACCGCCGATAGGATTGCCGCGGGTGTGGGCTGCTCTCGCGCCCGCCTGTACCGGATCTTCGCCCAAAGGGATCAAACGGTGGGCGACTGCCTGCGGGAGGCCCGGCTGCGTCGCGCCAGCCAGCTGCTCGAGACCTTGTCGAACGAGCCGATCGCCATGATCGCATTCGACTGCGGCTATACCGACCTGTCGGCCTTCGGCAAGGCGTTCAAGCGGCAGTTCGGCGTGCCGCCGGGGGACTGGCGCGTCGCCCGGGCCGATGCGCGGCGGATCGCCTGAGGGGCCGAAGGCCGCCGGTCGGGTCCGCTAGATACCCCTCAGCCCCACGCATGTGACCGAACTCGCCAGATCCTCCGTCAGGCGGCGGGCCCGGGCGAACTGGTCCGGCGACAGGTTTTTCTGGAGATCGCCGATCGCGGCGCCGAGAAGCAGCGCGTGGCGGCTGCGCTCCATCCGATCGTCCTGCGCGCCGCCTTCCGCCTGCCGCTGCTCGAAGTCTTGCGTCGCCTGGTCGAGATAGCGCATGGCGTCGGCGTAGTCCTGCCAGGCGGCCTCCTGGTCCGGGCGGATGGCGAGTGATCGCCGGATCTCCGCCAGCCGGTCCGAGAGGGCTTCCGGGGCGGCTCCGTCGCTCGACGCCGTGGCCGGCGGGCGGGCGGTGCCGAATCCGCCGGAGGCGTCGCCGCCTGTCGCGAGGCCTGCCGCCAGCCCGGCGGCGGCAAGGGCGAGGGCGGCGGCCAATCGGACATTGATCCTCATCGGGAGGCTCCGTCGTTCCATCCGATCCGACACATAAATTGCCTTTTCTGCGCCCGGAAGACCGCTTGGCCCTTTCGCCGATGCGGTGCGACTCATCAATAAATTGAAGGGCAGCCGCACTTCAAGGGCCGGCCCGAAAGCTGAGACGCCCTATCAATGACTTTGAGATTCCAAGCAAAGTCCGGCCCTGCCCCGACTCCTATAAGAGACGTCGCTCTGTCGTGAAGAACTGGGTCTTGGGACACGAGGAGAGGCACTTGGGAACTCCGATTTCACGACGCGTCCGGCCCCGCCCCGACAAGGACCGTTGGACATGGATGTCGCGATGATCCTGAGTTCGATCGCGATCGGCGTGTCCGTTGTCGTATCCGTGCTCACGCTCGCCGACAACTGGACCCATGCCGACCCGCGGTCGTTGATCCGGGTCGGCCGATGGCTGCTGTTCCTGTTCGTCGTCGCCTCGGTCCCCGGGCTGGCGGTGTCGCTGGTCTATCAGGAATGGGTGCTGGCGATGCTGTTCGGCGCCGGCATGCTGATCGTGCCGAGCGTCTTCGGCTGGCGCTCGATTCTCCCGCGTGCGGTGTTCCGGCCGATGTGGCTGGAAGGCGACCCGGCCCAGCCTCCCGGCCGGCCGATGATGGGCGAACTCGGCCCGCCGCCGGATCCGGAGCTCGTGCGCCGCGCCACGATCGTGCTGGAGGACTATCTGGCCCATGCCGGCGGTGCGGGGCGCGGCGCCCGGGTCGACGACCGCCGGCGGCAGGCCAGGCCGGCCCCTCCGACGCCGTCGGCCGCGATGATGGATGTCGAGGAGGCCTGCGCGATTCTCGGGCTCGAGCCGGGCGCGAAAGCGGCCTCGATCCGCGCCGCCCATCGCCGTCTGGTGCAACTGGTGCATCCCGACCGCGGCGGCTCCAACTATCTCGCCGCCAAGATCAACCTGGCCAAGGACGTCCTGCTGGCCGAGGCCGGGCGCAAGGTCGGCGGGCCCAGGCGGGGTGCCGGCCGGGCGGAAGCGACGAGGTCTCCGATGGATCGGGCCCAGACCGATTGAAGGCGCCGCGGTCCCTGCATGGCCGCGGCACGTAAATGCGAAGCGAGGGGAAGATGGACGAGTTCGAGACACCCAAATCCGCGCCGGACACCGACAAGGTCGGCCTGTCGTCCCCGCCAGAAGCGGACGCGACCAGGCCCCCGATCGCCGAGACGCGATCGCAGATCGACGCGTTCATCGACCGCCGCGCCGACGTCGCCAGATCCGACCACGAGGTCTTCCAGGACTATCTGCGCCAGAAGCAGGCCCGCGCCCTGGCGGCCCGGGCCGAGGCCGCAGCCGCGCCGGCCGAGCCGGCGCCGCAGGTCGGCCGCCGCAGCATGCTGAAGGTCGCCATCGGGACCGCGATCGCCGGCGAGGCGGCGGCGCTCGGCTACGCCGCCATGCAGGCCGGAGGAAACGGCGCCGCCGCTGGTCCGGCCGGGGGCCAGGCCAACGCAGCCGCCGCCGACGCGCAGAGCCAGCCGATCGTCCGCGAGCTGATCGATTCCAGGGCCGACATCCGCGGCAGCAGCCTGGGCAAATGGATCGCCCTGCTGCCGACCAAGCTGGGCGGCGGCACCTATGCTCTCGATCTGAACAGCAACCGGGTGCTGGCCTCGATCTGGTATTGGAACTACGGCGACTACAACCCGATCTCCCACCATCTCTGCGCCTTCCCCAGCGCCGATCCCTACAACGGCTTCGAATTCGTCAACAGCACCCAGGGCGGGAAGAACTGCCTGATCTACGGCATTCCGACCAACATCACCGAGCCGGCGCCGGGCTTCAACATCTACCGCGTCCGCTACGACGGCGCGCAGATGCAGCTCATGGAGAACGTGTCGGAGGCGACCGGCCTCGGGCTGGGGGTCCACGTCACCGTCAATCCGAAGGACGCCCAGTCCTATTTCGTCACCGACGGGCAGAAGGACATCGCCGCCTGCTTCGACCGCAACACCTCGCGGGTCAAGGCGGCCCTGAAATTCGACTGGATCCCGAACTCGACGATGCTGTCGCGCGCCTGGCAGGATGGCGGCATCCTCAAGATCTCGAAGATCTATCCGGACCAAGGCACCGGCAAATACGACTATCTCGGCACCAAGGGCCAGAAGATCGAATGGGAGATGGTGCCGATGGGCGAGCTCTTCGTCGAGGAGGGAACGCTGCCCGGCGACGATGCGCTGGGCCTGACCGGCGCCGACGGCACGATCTGGCATCCGAGCGGCCGCTGGGCGGCGACGGTCGTCCGCCTCTGCGGCGGCATCGCCATCCTCGACGCCGAGAACGGCTTCGAGCCGATCGCCTTCCTGCAGTTCAACAAGGATTCCCAGGACCAGTACCCGATGGTGAAGCGTGACGACGACCACTGGGAGGTGACGTTCGACAAGATCCATTCGCCCGGCCACGAGATCGGATTCTCGCCCGACGGGCGCTTCCTGTGCATGATGAACAACCTCAGGGAGAACAACTGCTCGGTGTTCTCCTGCGCCGACCCCGATCCGCGCCAATGGAAGAAGATCGCGCATGTCGAGGATCCGCTGTGGAAGGGCAAGTATCCGAATCCCTTCCACATGGTGTTCTCGCTCGATTCCAAGAAGCTGTACCTGTCGGTGCTGCACCCGGCCCCGGCCGCGAGCGGCGTCATGGTGGTCGACACCGAGACCTGGACGATCCTGAAGGAGATCCAGGGCATCGGACCCGATCTGCAGACCCCGGCCCTGACCTATGACGGCAAATACGTCCTGGTGCCGTTCAGCGGCTTCCAGCGGCTGTCGAGCGGCATCGCCGTGATCGACACGGCCACCGATTCCCTGATCGGCATCCTGCCGAGCACCGGCGGGCATCACGATTGCGTGATCATCCCGACGGAGCTCGCGCACATGAAGCACACCCGGTCATGCACGCTGTGACGGGCCGTCCCCGATCGAAGCGGACCTGATGCGCCATGCCGGTCCGACCGAGCCATCTTCTCGTCGGCCTCGCCCTGCAGAATCTCGGCCGGCGCAAGACACGCACGGCCCTGCTCCTGGCGGCGGTCGCGATCAGCAGTGCGATCGTGTTCACCGGCGCGGTGCTGATGCGCAGCATCGGCACCAGCACCGCCATCGGGTTCAGCCGGCTCGGCGCCGACCTCATGGTGGTCCAGGAGGGCACGCTCGCCAACATCACGGCCGCCCTGCTGACGGTCGAGCCGACCGACCTGACGCTCGATGCCGGCCTGCTCGACCGTTCGAACCTCGCCGGCATCGCCCGCATTGCGCCGCAGCGGATATTCCGCACCGACCGATCCGGCCTCACCGGCCATGACGACAGCGTCGACCTGATCGGCTTCGATCCCGACCGCGACTTCACCGTCCAGCCGTGGATCTCCGATCGTCTCGGCCGTCCGATGCAGCCGGGCGACGTGATCTTCGGCGCGGCGCGGGACCTGCCCCTCGGCTCCGAGGTGGTGCTGTTCGGCGAGCCCTTCCGCGTCTGGGCGAAGCTCGCGCGCACCGGCGTCGGCACCCATGAGCGGGGCATCTTCATGCCGTCGTCGAGCCTGCTCGCGCTCGCCCCCGCCATCCGCGCGAGCACCGGCGCGGTGCCGCCGGTGCTCGATCCCGGAAAGGTTTCGGGCTTTCTGGTCGAGCTCGCGCCCGGCGCGACGGAGCTTCAGATCCGCTTCGCGCTGCTGTCGCGGCTCCCGGGCATCAAGGTGGTGGTCGGCGACGCCATGCTGACGGGAATCCGGCAGGGCCTGACCTCCCTGTTCGGCGGCACCCTCGCTTTGGTCGCGATCATGTTCGCCAGCACGGCGATCATGGTCAGCGTGCTGTTCTCCGCGATCGTCGCCGAGCGGCGCCGCGAGCTCGGCCTCCTCAAGGCGATCGGGGCGCGGCGGGGGCAGATCGTCGGCATGATGCTGATCGAGGCGATGGTCGCGACCGCCGCGGGCAGCGCCATCGGCGTGGCGATGGGGGTGCTGCTGCTGCGCGCCTTCGAACGCTCCCTGGTCTATTCCCTCAGGGAGATCGGCATCCCCTTCCTGTGGCTCGACACCGCGACGACGGTCGCGATCGCGATCGGCTGCATCGCCGCCGCGGCCGTCATCGGGGGGATCGGCGCGCTGGCCCCCGCATGGCGTGCCAGCCGGCATGATGCCTATGAGCTGATCCGCGGCGAGGGCTGAGCGATGCTGAGCTGCCGGGCCGTCGGGAAGACCTATCGCTCCGAGCGGGGGCCGGTCGAAGCGGTGCGCGGCATCGATCTCGACATCGCCGCCGGACGGTATGCGGCGGTGATCGGCCGGTCGGGCTCCGGCAAATCATCGCTGCTGGCGATGATCGGCGGGCTGAGCCGTCCGACCGCCGGCGGCATCCGGATCGACGGCACCGACATCTGGTCGCTCCGCGACGACGCATTGGCACACTTCCGCAGCCAGCGGATCGGATATGTCTTCCAGTTCGCCAGCCTGCTGCCGACGCTGCGCCTGATCGACAACGTCGCGCTGCCCGCCTTGCTCGCCCGCCGGTCCACGGCCGTCGACCCCCATGGCCGTGCCGCCGAGCTGCTGGACGCCGTCGGCCTGGCCGATCATGCCGACGCCTACCCATCCGAGATATCGGCCGGCGAGCAGCGCCGCGCGGTGATCGCCCGGGCGCTCATCAACGACCCCATGCTGCTGCTGGCCGACGAACCGACCTCCGACCTCGACGAACAGACGGAGCGGGAGGTCATGTCGCACCTCCTCGGCGCCGCCCGCCGGCACGGGGCCACGCTTGTGCTGGTCACGCACAGCCTCGCGCTCGCCGCCGGGGCGGAAGAGGTGGTCCAGGTCGCCGACGGAAGGCTCGTGCCGTGACCGGCCGCCCTGCCGAGCAGCGCCTGCCGCGACTTCCTGATCTCGGCCGCCTCACCGACGCGCAGAAGGACGAGCTGATCGTCAGCCTGTGGCAGACCCTGGCCGCGACGGAGACGGCCGATGGGGAGGAGGCGCCGGTCGGCGCCGGCGGCCTGGTCGGCAATGCCGATGCGAACCGCCGCGGCCGGCCGTCGGCGGTGTCGGCCGGCGACCTGCGCGACCGCATCCGGCGGACGACGCCGTCCCGCCGCGGGCAAGGCCCGGCGACGAAGCGGAGGGGGCTTGGGCGCGGGCTCGGCTGGGGCGAGTCCAAGATCCTGCTCTGGGTGCTGGTCGCGATCGGTTTCGGCTTCCTGGCGGATTTCGGTGTCGGCCGATACCAGCTGCACGCCACCGAGCTGCGCGAACGCGCGGCGCTCGAGCTCGAGAATGCAGCCTTTGCCGGGCTTTTCGCCGAGCTCACCGAGATCCGCTATGAGCCCGACGGCAAATCCTACCGCGCCACGGTCAACATGCAGAACCTGAACCCGGACGGCCCGCTTTACGCGATGCTCAATCCGATGCGCGTGTTCGTGCAGTCGGGCCTGACCTGGCAGGAGGTCCCGGCGCAGGCCGCGAGCGGGTCCGGCTGGGGCGTCGTTCGGCTCGACGACGCGCGGCAGGTCCAGGTGCTGTTTCAGGCCGATGCCGAGGATTGGGCCGAGCTCATCCCCGGCTACATGCATGTGCGGATCGAGAACGACATGCTGATCAGCCGCAGCGGCGAGCCGAAGGACGACATCGTCGAGCGCGACAACCGCTTCTACGTCTATCTCAAGCCGCAAGGCGCCGACGACGAAGCGATCCGGCGCCGGTCGAACTTCTCCGGAACGCCGCCGGTCTTCATCCCGATGCCGCCGCACTGACCGCTGCCTGCGGCGCGCTCATGGGCTCCGGCGGGCGCGTGCGCCGAAGCATTGAGACGACCTGCACACCGGTTTGAGATTCCCGGCAAAACATGATCGGCCGCCAGCAGATACAACATCACGACTGCGGCCGTCGTCATGAAGAACCGCAGGAGTGCCCGGGCAAAACCGAAGCACCCGGCCGCACGACGATGGAGACAAGGGCGGTGAATGCTCTGAGCGGTGAAATCGAAACGACGACGCGACTGTTCCTGCATTCGATCACGGTCCGGAGCGGCCGGGCGCTGGGCGAAATTTCGATCGAACCGGGCCGTGGGATACTGACTGGACTCTTGGCCTCGAAACCCCGGCCGCGGATCGGCTCCGCCTCCCCGAGGAGCGACGCCGGAAGCCGCGGGAGTGTGGCGCCATGGACGTGACGTCCGGCGATCGTCTGACCCTGACGGTCACCACACCGGGCTGGGACCGGCCGCGGACCTTCGAGATCGGCCCCGCCGGCGGCTGGATCGGGCGCGATCGCGGATGTGAGGTGGCGATCGACGACGCGGACCAGTTCATATCATCGCGGCATGCCCGCATCGATTACGCCAAGGGTGCGTTCTGGCTGTCCGATCAGAGCACGAACGGCACGTTCCTGAACGGCAGCATGGCGCGGATGGAACATGGCCAGCGCCAGCGCCTGGCCGACGGCGACACTCTCCGGGTCGGGCTCTTCGATATTGCGGTCGCGGTCCGCCGGTCCTCGACCGAGGCGCCGGTTCCCCTGCCGGCGGACGCGCCGGGCGCCGCGGCCGAGCACGGGACCGACACCACCATGCGATGGACGGGAGACCCTCTGTCCGATCTCGGACTCGGCTCCCGCGCCGGCCCGCAACCGGAGGCCACGAAGACCATGCAGCCTCTGTACTCCGACCCGCTTGGAGCCCTTATCTCCGATCTCATCGGCGGCACCGGCGCGCCGGTGCCGCCGACCTCGACGACGAATGCCGCCGGGGATCGATCTGCCGATCGCTTCTTCGGCGACAACCCGTACGCGACATCGATCGGTGGCCCTTTCCATGCGCGGGATGCGCATGCGGCAGAGGCGTTCCCCGGGGCCGAGGCACCTGTCCGGCCCAACCCGGCCGAGGCCCCGCCCGCGGCGGGCATGCCGCCCTTGTCATGGCCCGCGGACCCGTCACGTGACTCGGCCCTCCTGGCTGCCCCGGACATGCCCACCGCGCAGGCGGTGGTGAGCCGGGCGGACCTGTCGATCGAAGCCCTGGCCGCATTCTGGCACGGCCTCGGCATCCTCCCGAGGTCGCTCCGTCCCGACGATCTCGTGGCCGTCATGGCCGAGTTCGGGGCGGCGCTCCGCGAGGCATCGGACAGCTTCGCCGCGGTGCTGCGCACCTCGAGCGGTGAAGAGGGGGCTGTGCGCAATCCCTTCGCCGGCGGTCACGGCAACCTCCGCCGATACATCAATGGCCGCCCCGATGGCATGCTGCCGCTGGACGACGCGGTGCGCGACGTCTTCGTCCGGATTGCGGAGCGCGACCAGGCTTACGGGGCCGCAGTCCGGTCCGGCATCCGCCGCATGGCGCAGAGCATTGCCGCCAGTTCGATCGAAAAGCGATTCGGCGCGACGCTGCGATCGCGCCGGCCACGCTCTCGCCGAGCCGAGCTCTGGCACCTGTTCAGCGCCATGGAGAGCGAGCTCGTCGATCTCGCGGAGGCCGTGTTCCAGAGAGAGCTTGCCGAGCGCCTGCGCGGCACTTCGCATCGCCCGACCTACCGCGGCGTCGACGGGGAGGAGCTGTGATGCGCGCCGTCGGCCTCTGCATCGCCGTCGCGGTCGGGGCGACGATGGCGGGATGCGGGTCGTCGCCGACCCAGGTGGCCCTGACCCTGGCCGCTTCCGAACAGCTCAATCCGAATTCCGAGAACCAGCCGTCGCCGACCGTGGTCAGGATCTACGAGCTGAAATCCGCCGATGCCTTCAACGCGGCGACCTTCGACGGTCTCTTCTACAACGACACGACGACGCTGGGGGCGGATCTGCTCGGCCGCAAAGAGGTCGAGGTGCTCCCGGGACAGACGGTCACCGTGGACCGGACCGCGGAAGCCGGGACCGGCTTCGTCGGCGTCGTCGCGGGGTTCCGCACGCCACAGGGAACGCAGTGGCGCGGCACGCTCCCGGTCGAAGCGGAAGACGACAACCCGATCCAGGTCAACCTGGCGCCATCGTCCCTGACGGTCGCCAAGGGGCCGTCGGGCGGCTTCTTCTTCGGTCTTTTCTGAGGCGCAACGCCCGTGTCACTCCGCGCAAGACCCCTCTGGTTCGAAGGCCAGCTCGTCCGGCCTCAGCACCTGCAGCAGCTGCAGCGCTGGCTGGAGGCCATGATCGAGGACCGGATCGGCGGTGTCAGCCCCTTCTCCTGGGGGGTTGCCGCGCTCGAACTCGACGGCTCCCTCCTGCCGCTCGGCAAGATCGGGATCGAGAGCTGCCGCGCCATCCTGCCGGACGGCGTGCCGATCGACATCCCGGCCAAGGACGACAGGCCGGCCCCGATCACGATCCCTGCCGAAACCGCCAACCGCGTGGTCAAGCTGGCGATCCCCGCCCGCGCCGCGGACGAGCTGGAGGTCGGCACGGCCGCTTCGCGGTTCCGGCTGAAGCAGCAGCCGGTGCGCAACACGACGGGGGAGAGCCAGCCCGCCCAGATCGCCATCGGCGTTCCGACCCTGCGGCTGATCCTGGACGGCGACCCGGAAGACGAGCTGGTGTGCCTGCCGCTGCTGCGGATCGATCGGGTGGATCCGGCGGGCCGGGTGTTGATCGATGCCAGCTTCGTGCCGCCTTCCCTCAGGCTCGGGGCGCATCCCCGTTTCGTCGCCTTCGCCCGCGAGATCGAAGGCATGCTGTCCGGCCACGGCAACAGCCTCTCGCGGCGCGTCGATCCGGCCCGGGCCGGATTCGGGGTCGCGACCATGGTCGACTTCACGCTCCTGCAGCTGATCAACGGCCATGAGCCGGTCTTCGCCTCGCTCGCCCGCTCGGTGGAGCTGGGCCCGCATGCGCTGTATCACGAGGCGCTGCGCCTGGCCGGCGCGCTCGCGACCTTCTCGCGGACCGGCCGCCGGCCGCCTCCTCTGCCGGACTGGCGGCACGACGACCCCGGCCCGTGCCTCGCCGCCCTCGCCGAGGTGATCCGCGACCTGATCAGCCAGCTGTCCACCGACACCGCGATCTCGCTGCCGCTGCAGCCCCGCGGGCAGGGCGTGTGGGTGTCGCCGATCACCGACCGCCCGCTGCTGTCCGGTGCGACCTTCGTGCTGGTCGTGTCCGCTTCGGTGGATCCGGAGCAGCTGCGCAGCAGCCTGCCGGCGCAGGCGAAGATCGGTCCGGCCGAGGCCATCCGCGACCTCGTCAATCTGCAGCTGCCGGGCATAGCGCTGCGGCCGATGCCGGTCGCGCCCCGCGAAATCCCCTATCGTTCGGGCTCCGTCTATTTCGAACTGGACCGGACCTCGGACCTGTGGCGCCAGCTCCAGCAGTCGCCGGCCTTCGTCCTGCATATCGGCAGTGAATTCCCAGGGCTCGTGCTCGAGTTCTGGGCGATACGGCTGGGCTGAGATGGCAGACACGGCGCGGACATTTCCCCTGTTCGACGACCGCGGCGGCGGGGCGGCGGAAGCGGGATCCACGCGCCGCCTGCCACCGGTCGCGGCCGGCGGCGGCGGCGAGCGCGCGGCCGAGGCATCCCCCCCGCCACCCGCCGGCGCAGGACCCTTCCTGGTCCATGCCTGGCCGCTGCTGGCCATGCTCTGGCGGCTTGCCGCAGGGGCCGTGGCGGAGCGGCCGGAGCGGCTGAAGGAGGCGGCTGCCGAGCAGATCAGGGCCTTCGAGCAGGCCGCGCTGTCGGCGGGCCTCGATGCCCGGCAGATCGCCATCGCACGGTACACGCTGTGCACCGCGATCGACGAAGCCGTCGTCACCACCGGCTGGGGCGCGGAGTCCGGCTGGGCCCTGCGCAGCCTGCTCAGCATCTTCCACGGCGAGACCTGGGGCGGCGAGAAGGTCTTCACCTTCATCGAGCGCGCCTTGGCGGCGCCGAACCGCACCGACGGCCTGCTGCAGCTCTTCCACATGGTCCTGGTGCTGGGCTTCCAGGGCAAGTTCCGGCTCGAACGGGACGGCACCGCCAGCGTCGACGCCCTGCGCGAGCGGCTGTTCGAGACCCTGCGGCCGCATTATGGCCAGAAGCCGGCCTTCCCGGAACCAGCCAGGCAGCCGGTCACCCGCGCCCGCCGGCTGCTGCGCTACGTTCCGGTCTGGTCGGTCGCGCTGCTGTGCGTGCTGCTGTCCGCGGTGGTGTTCGCCTGGCTCGACTATGAGCTGAAGCACAGCGCGGACGCCGTCGCGCAGCAGTTCGACGCGGTCGCCTCGCCATCGCCGGGAGCGGCCTCGCCATGATGTCGCTCATGCGATCGATGCTGTCGATGCGTCGGTTGGGGGTCCTCGTCGGCATCGTCGCGGCCTGCCTGCTGATCTGGTTCTTCGGGGCGCAGCTGCTTGGCGCCGTCCTGGCCGGCGTCGGCGCGCGTCTGCTGGCGATCGCGGCCGTCATTTCGATCTGGCTTGCGATCGAGGCGATCTCGTTCTGGCGCCGGCGGCGCAACAACGCCCGGATGCTGGATTCCCTGAAACGGGACCAGGCGGCCTCCCCGGACGGCACGAACCTGGCCGAACAGACGGAGATGCAGGAGCAGTTCGACAGGACCTTCGAGCTGCTGCGGTCCGAGAAGATCGGCGGAGGCCTGGCCCAGGATTTCCTCTACGCGTTGCCGTTCTACCTGCTGATCGGCCCGCAATCGGCCGGAAAGTCGTCGCTGGTGGCGCGATCCGGTCTGCGCATGCCGATCGAGGATCGCCTCGGAACCGGCGGCCTCAACATGCAGGTCAGCGGCCGCCGGACCCGATGGTGGTTCGCCGAGGACGGGCTGCTGATCACCACTGCGGGCAGCGACGACCAGCAGTCGGAGGCGCAGGAGGCGGGGGCGGCGACCTGGAATGGCCTGCTGGCCTTCCTGTCCAAGCACAGGCCGCGCCGGCCGCTGGATGCGATCGTGGTCGTGGTCGACGTCGATACGCTGCTGACCGGCCGCGGCGCGCGGCTGGCGGCCAATCTGCGCGCCAGGCTGCAGGACGCGATGCGGGCCTTCTCCGCCCGGCTGCCGATCTATGTCGTCGTCAGCAAATGCGACCATCTCCCCGGATTCGAGGAGACGTTCTGGTCGCTGGACGAGACCCAGCGGGCCCGCGCGGTCGGAACCCTGCTGCCCGTCGACCGCGATCGGGCCCCCGCCGCGGATGTCGGAACCCTGCTCCTGCGCGAGCTGTCGGCCAGCCTGAACGCGGTCTCGCGGCTGGTGCCGTTCGTCGCGGCGACCGAGCGTGATCCGGCCCGGCGGGCGTTGATCGTCGGGCTGCCGGAACAGCTTTCGGCGGCGGCAGCGGCGGCGGTTGCCTTCACCGTCGAACTCGTGCGCTCGGGCCGGCGCGACCGCTCACCCATGCTTCGGGGCGTCTTCTTCACGGCCTCCGGCGGGCCCGAACCCGCCGACAGCCGGTTGGTGGATGGTTGGGGCAGCCGCTTCTCCCGGCCGATGGGGCTGAGCCTCCAACCGGCGGAAGGCCGCCGCCAGGCCGGCAGCGGCGAATCCGATCGAAGCTATTTCGTCACCGGCCTGTTCCGCGACTGCATCTTCCCCGAGGCGGGTCTTGCCGACCGCAACCCGAAGGTCGAGCGGCGGATGGCGATGATGCATGCCGCCGGCTATATCGCCTGCCTGACCGGGCTCGTCGCATCCTGCCTTCTCTGGTTCACCGAAAGCGCCGCCCACCGGGCTCGTCTCGAGCTCTTCCTCCAGGGCGCGGCAAGGGAGCTGGCGCTCGAGCGGAGCCTAGCGCCTTCGAGCGGGATGGCGGGTCAGCAGCCACTTCTGGACGAAGCCCGACAAGTGTCCATGCTGAATCCCAGCGGCGTCGCGATCGAGAGATTCGTCGGCTTCAGCCCCCTGGGCATCATCGCCGGCACGCGGGATGCGGCCCGCAGCGCCTATTCGCGGATTCTCACCAGCCAGTACCTGCCGGCGGTCCTCGCCCAGCTCAGCGGCCAGCTTCGCCAGGCCGTCTCCGCGGGCTCGGATGCCGGCACCATCCGGTCGCTGCTGGCCGTCTATCTCATGATGGGCGAGCCGGAACACTACGCCAGGCAGGATGTCTCGGCCTGGGGCGCAGGGGTCATCAATGCGGCCTACGGCCTGGATCCGGAGCGCAGGGAGGCGGCGCTCGACCACTTCACCAGCCTGCTCGACCTGATGCCGGTGCCGGTCAGCCTGGACCAGGCCCTGATCAGCAATGCGCGCTCCTTGCTGCGGCAGCGCCCCGATGCCGATCGGATCTACGCCCAGCTCCGCAACCTCGCCCTGAACAGCAGCGATGCCAGTCCGATCGATGTGGTCGAGGCGCTCGGCCCTGCCGGCTCGCAGCTGCTGATGCTGCGATCCCAGGCCGGCCTTCCCGTGTCGGTGCCGGGCTTCTACACGCGCGACGGCTTCTACAAGATCTTCGTGCCGCAGGCGCCGCGACTGGTGCGGAACGCCGGTGAGACCGATTGGGTGCTGGGGCACACCGACGGCGGGGATGCGGCGGAGCGCGCCGAGATCCTCGCGCGGGTGACCGATGCCTATGTCCGCGACTACGTGAAGGCCTGGCAGTCGATCGTCGGGCAGATGGCCCTGCGTGAGCTGCCCGACCTGCCCAGCATCGTGAGCGGCCTGCAGACCCTGGCCGGACCGGATTCGCCGCTGGTGCAGTTCATCCAGCTGGTGACGACCCACACCGACCTTCCGGTGCCGGCACCGGCGCCGGAAGCGTCGATCCTGGGCCAGGTGACGAATGCGGTCGAAGGGGCCGTGCCGGCGGCCGGGCCGGCGGCAGCCGGCGCGGCGCAGACCGTTCTGGCAAGCGTCGGTTCACAGCCGGCCGGCAATCCGCTCGGCACCCAGGCATGGCCGGGCGACGCGATCCGCACCCCCTTCGCGACCCTGCAGGGGCTGATCGCCAGCCGCGACGGCCGGGCGCCGGTCCTGCGCATTCAGGACAGCCTGACCGCGGCCTACGGCGTCATGTCGGGCATCGCGTCGGCGCAGGATCCCGATGCGGCCGCCCAGCAGGTGGCGGCAAAGGTCATCTCCGGCCAGGGGGGCGACCCGCTGATCGGTCTGCGGGTGCAGGCCGTGTCCCTGCCGCGACCGGTCGACGGCATCATCCGCAGCCTGTACCAGAACATCTGGGACGTGCTGCTGCAGTTGACGCGCAGCCGCATCCAGGCGGTCTGGTCGAAATCGGTCGCGCCGGTCTGCGAGCAGTCGATCTCGCGGCGCTTCCCGTTCGCCGATCCGGGTGATCCGACGACGCTGGATGTGGGCCTCCGCGATTTCGCCGATGTCTTTGCCCCGCGCGGCATCATGGACACCTTCGTCGCGGACAACCTCGCGGCCTTCACCACCCCGGGACGGGACGGCACCCTGACCCTGACGTCCCAGGGCGGGCTGACGCTCGACCTGTCGCGGGACGCGCTGTCCCAGATCAATCGGGCGCGGCGCATCCGCGACCTGTTCTTCGACACGAACGGCAACCTCTCGGTGGCCTTCACCCTGACGCCAAGCTATCTCGATCCGCGCGTGTTGTCGGCGGCCCTCACCGTCGGGCCGACATCGCTGACCTACCGCCACGAGCCGCCCAGGCAAGGTGCGTTCCAGTGGCCGTCCGCGGACGGCTCCGACGGCGCCTCCCTGACCCTGTCGATGACCGACGGCCAGACGCCGGGGACCCAGGCATCCGGGCCATGGGCACTGTTCCGCCTGCTGCGGACCGCGCAGCCGGCGGCGACCGGCGGTGGCGACCGCCTGAAGCTGACCTTCCAGATCAACGACACCAAGGTCAGCTACACGCTGCGCGCCGGCAGCGTCGCCAATCCGTTCTCCAACCGGGATTTCGAAGGATTTCGCTGTGTCCCGCGGCTCTAGCCAGACATTGCCCTTCGCACCCGGGGCCGTGCTGCAAGGGCGGTACCGGCTGCTGCGGATCGTCGGCCACGGCCGGACGGCCATCGTGTATGCGGCGGACGATCGGCGGCTCGAACTGCGGGCGGAGGCGGTGCCGCGGCTCGCGATCAAGGTCCTGCGTCCGGAACTCGTCGATGACCGGGCCGAGCGGAACGCGTTGAAGATCGAAGGCGAGACGCTGCTGGCGCTCCGGCACCGATACATCCCGCGCCTGGAGGATTCGGGGTCGGTGGAGGGTCTCCCGTTCCTGGTGATGGAGATGATTCCGGGACGCGGTCTCGACCATGGGTCCCGCCGGTCGCGGCGACCGATCTCCCCCATCGGGATCGGCCATCTGCTCGGGGGCGCGGCGGAGGCCTTGGCCTTCATGCATCACCGAGGCTTCGTCCATGCCGACGTGAAGCCCGGCAACCTGCTGTGCGGCGACGATGGCGTCGCCCGGCTGATCGACTTCGGCACGGCCCGTCCCACCGGCTGGGTGCCGAGCGGCGGGTCGGGGGCCGCGCCGGACCGCATCGTCACCCCGGCCTATGCCTCGCCGCAACTGATGCGCGGCGAGCCGCCGATGCCGGCCGACGACACCTATGGCCTGGCGGTCGTGGCCTATGAGCTGATGGCGGGCCAGCCCCCCTTCGCCGGCCGGCCGCCATTGCCGGGCGAGATCCCGATCCGGCCCGCGGGGGTCGGGCGGTCCGGCTGGTCCTGGTTGAAGGACGCGCTCGCCGCCGATCGGACCGCCCGGCCGGACGATCCGTGCGGCCTCGCCGTCGCCCTGCTCGCCGATTTCCCGATCGTCCGACTGCTGCGGAGGTTCTCGTCATGGCGCGGCTAGAGGACGCCAGGATTGCCGCCATGACGGCGGCGCTGCCGCCGGACGCGCCGAATCCGGAGGCATTCCGCTACGAGGCGGAGTATGAGGCGCTCGACGCCGAGATCCGCAAGCTGGAACGGCTCGGCCCCGCCGAGGTCCAGTGGCCGGAGGTGCTGCGGCAGGCGCAGGCCATCCTCACGACCCGATCCAAGGATCTCGGCGTCCTGACCTGGTTCGTGTTCGCGTTGCAGGAGACCGAGGGGCTGAAGGGGCTGGCGGTCGGGCTGGCCGTGCTGCGCGACACCGTCGAGCAGTTC
Source organism: Inquilinus sp. CA228 (assembly GCF_052078665.1). Classification (NCBI taxonomy): domain Bacteria; kingdom Pseudomonadati; phylum Pseudomonadota; class Alphaproteobacteria; order Rhodospirillales; family Rhodospirillaceae; genus Inquilinus; species Inquilinus sp. CA228. The sequence goes on from NZ_JBQJIK010000034.1 coordinate 54,071, forward strand.
TGGGACGGCCTGTTCCCGGCCCGCCCCCGGGCCCGCATCGGCGCCCTGGAATGGCTGGCCGGACGGGCCGCGGGGGCGATGCCGGCCGAGGTCTCTGCCGATCAGGGAGACGCCGTCATCGCGGCGTTCGAGGAGCTCGACGCGCTGGACCGCTTCCTCGGCGAGCATCTGCCGGACGCCGGCGCCGCGCTGCTCGACCTGCTGCGCCCGCTGCGCAGCCTGGCCGCGGACCAGCGCCGCCTGGCGGAGGAGCGCCAGCGGCGGGCGGAACAGGCGGCCACCGCCCCGGCCGCCACCGCGGCGGCCCCGGCGCCGGGGCCAGTATCAGGTCCGGTGCTGCCGGATCTGGCTGCCGCCGGCGGCGACCCGGAGGGGGTGCTGTCCGCTTTGCGGGACGGGATCCGGACGACGGCGCTGCAGCTGCTCGAGGCCCACCCGGCCGAGCCGCGCGCTTACCAGCTTCTGCGGGCCGTGACCTGGCTCGCCGTGACCGAGCTGCCGCCGGCTCGGGACGGCCGGACCGAGCTGCTCGCGCCGCCGGATATGCGGCGAAGCGAATTCGATGCGCTCGCCGGCGCCGGCAACCGTCCGGAACTGGTGCTGGCCCTGGAGAAGTTCTGCTCGGGCTCCGGCCTGTTCTGGCTGGACGGGCAGCGCCTGTCCGCGACGGCCCTGGCCGAGATGGGGCCGGCCCATGCCGGCTGCGCCCGGGCGGTGGCGCGCGGCGTCATCGATCTGCTGGATCGCCTGCCGGGCCTGGCCGACCTGTCTTTTTCCGACGGCACGCCTTTCGCCGACGCGGCAACGCGCGGCTGGCTCGAAACCATCCGGCCCGCCGCGGCCGGCGCCGATGGCGGCGGGGCCGAGGCCGCGCCCTGGACCGCCGCCTTCGTCGAGGCGCGCGGCAAGGCGCTGGCGGGGCAGGGGGAGGAGGCGCTCGCCGGCCTCGCCGACGCCGGTTCCGCGGCGCCGGACGGCCGGGCGCGATTCTTCTGGCGGCTCGGCCTGGCCCGGCTGTGCCTGGAGACCGGGGCGGCTCCGGTCGCCCTGCCGATCCTGCGCCAGCTCGACGATCTGGTCGAACGACAGGGGCTCGAGGCGTGGGAGCCGGCCGCCGCGGCCGAGGTCGCCACCTCCCTCATCCGCTGCGTGGCGGCCCCCGAACTGTCCAAAACCCTGGCGGAGGCGGAGCGATCCGGCATCGCCCAGGCCGCGTTCGCCCGTCTCGCCCGGGCGGACCCGATGGCGGCGCAGCGCACGGCGAAACGGCAACGCAACTGAGAGTGAACGAAGGAGGACGACATGGCCAAGGAAGCATCCGTAGCCCCCAAGGAACGGGTCAACATCCGCTACAAGCCGGCGACCGGCGATGCGCGCGAGGAGGTCGAGCTCCCGCACAAGCTGCTCGTCATCGGTGATTTCACCCAGCGCGCGGACGAGACGCCGCTGGGCGAGCGCAAGCGCGCCGACATCAACAAGGACAACTTCAACGATGTCATGCGCAGCCAGAACCTGACCCTCGACCTCAAGGTCAAGAACCGGCTGGACCCGGATGCCGACGCCGGCGATCTGGCGCTCAGCCTGCGCGTCGGCACGCTCAAGGACCTCGAGCCCGAGGCGGTCGCCGCACAGGTTCCGGAGATGCAGAAGCTGCTCGAACTGCGGACCGCCCTGGTCTCGCTGAAAGGGCCGCTCGGCAACCTTCCGAACTTCCGCAAGACCATCGAACGCATCCTCGCGGATGAGAGCCTGCGCCAGCAGGTGATGGCCGAAATCGAGGCCGCGCCCAAGGCGTGAGGCCGGCCGTTTTCAGAAAGGGATAAGACAATGTCCGATCCGACCCAGGGCGCTGCCGCCCCCGACGCGGGCGCCACACAGACCGTGACGGATTCGCTGCTCGACCAGGTGCTGGCCGAGACCAAGCTGACACCGTCGGACGAAGGCTACGAGGATGCCCGCCGCGGCGTCGCCGCCTTCCTGGCGGAGCTGGTCAAGCCGGCCAATGCGGGAGAGCGCATCCACACCGGCGCCGTCGACCGCCTGATCGTGGCGATCGACCAGACGATGAGCGCCCAGCTCAACGAGATCCTGCATCACGAGAGCTTCCAGACGCTGGAATCCGGCTGGCGAAGCCTGAAGTTCCTGGTCGACCGCACGGATTTCCGCCAGAACATCCGGATCGAGATGCTCAATGTCTCGAAGGGCGATCTGCTGGCCGATTTCGAGGATGCGCCGGAGGTCGTGAAGTCCGGCCTCTACAAGCACGTCTATGTCGACGAATTCGGCCAGTTCGGCGGCAAGCCCTTCGCGGCGGTGATCACCGACTATCAGTTCGGACCGGGCGCGCAGGACGTCAAGCTGATGCAGTTCGGCGCCGCGGTCGGCGCCATGGCGCACGCGCCGCTGATCGGCTCGGCCGCGCCGGAGTTCTTCGGCGTCGACAAGTTCGAGAGCCTGCCCAACCTGAAGGATCTCGAGGCGATCTTCGAGGGGCCGAAATACGCCAAGTGGCGGTCCTTCCGCGAGAGCGAGGACAGCCGGTCGGTCGGGCTCACCCTGCCGCGCTTCCTGCTGCGGCTGCCCTACGGCCAGTCGACGGTGCCGGTGAAGACCTTCAACTTCGAGGAGAGCCCCGGCGGCGAGACCGGCAACTACCTGTGGGGCAAGGCCGCCTTCGCCTTCGCGGCCAATCTCAACCACAGCTTCGCCGAATACCGCTGGACGCCGAACATCATCGGGCCGCAGAGCGGCGGCGCGGTCGAGGATCTGCCGACCTATAATTTCGAGGCGATGGGGCAGACCGAAACCAAGATCCCGACCGAGACGCTGATCTCCGATCGCCGCGAATACGAGCTCGCCGAGCAGGGCTTCATCGCCCTGACCATGCGCAAGGGCAGCGACAACGCGGCGTTCTTCTCGGCGAACTCGGCGCAGAAGCCGAAATTCTTCGGCAACAACCAGGAGGGGAAGCAGGCCGAGCTGAACTACAAGCTCGGGACGCAGCTGCCCTACATGTTCGTCATCAACCGCCTGGCGCATTACATCAAGGTGCTGCAGCGCGAGAACATCGGCAGCTGGAAGTCCGCCACCGATCTGCAGACCGAGCTCGGCAACTGGCTGCGCCAATATGTGTCGGACCAGGAGAATCCGTCGGCGGAGGTGCGGAGCCGGCGGCCGCTGCGCAAGGCCTCGATCACGGTCTCGGATGTCGAGGGCGAGCCCGGCTGGTACCGGGTCGCGATGCTGGTCCAGCCGCACTTCAAGTACATGGGGGCGGATTTCACCCTGTCCCTGACCGGCAAGCTGGACAAGTCCTGATGGGCACGGCCCTGACCGACCGAGCCCGTCGGTCGGGGTCCGCCCACGAGGTCGTGACCGCGTGGGTCGGAGCCGCCGGAGACCGGGCCAAGCCGGGCCCGGTTCGCCCTTCTCCGAGGCCCGTCTGGCGCCAGACGGGCGGCAGCCCTGGAGCGTCGATGTCGATACTGCCAAGTGAGGACTCGTTCGAGGCGGCAGCCCAGCTGTTCGCGCTGGTCAGCGACATGGCTGCCGAGCGCGACCGGATGCGGCTGGCCGCAAAGTGCCTGGAGGCGGCCTGCCGGATCTCCGGCGCGCGCGGCGGGGTCCTGTATGCGCTCGACCAGACCGGCCGCCAGCTGGTGCCGGTCGCGGCGCTGCCGCCCCAGCTGGCGCGGTCGCCGGACGGGATCTTGCCCCTGTACCGGAACGGCCAGCCGGACATGACCGATCCGCGCAGCTGGTGCGCCTTCACCGGGTCGGTGGCGGTGATCGACGATGTCGCTCGGGTGCACGGTTTCGATCGCCGCGCCATCGCCCACCGCGACGGCATCAGCCGGAACCCGACCGGATCGCTGCTGGCGTGTCCGCTGCGCGGCAACGACGATGTCACGGTCGGCGTGCTGGAGCTGATCAACCTCGCCGATGCCGGAGGCCCCGCCGCAAGCCGGGAGCGGCTGGACCGCCTGGTCCCGCTGATCCGCGCCTTCGCCTACCAGGCGGCGATCATCATCGCCAACACCGCGCTGCTCGACCAGAACCGGCGCCTGGTGAAGGAGCTCGACGCGATCAACGGCGATCTGCGGCGCGAGAACCAGCGCCTGAAGCACGAGCGGATCACGGTGGCGTCGCGCGCCTCCGGGCTGATCACCCGCAGCCCGGTGATGGAACGCGTGCTCGACATGGTGGCCAAGGTCGCCGAAAGCGATGTGCCGGTGCTGGTCCTGGGCGAGACCGGAACCGGCAAGGACGTGGTGGCGCGGCTGCTGCACAACGCGGGTCCGCGGCGCGAAGGGCCCTACATCGCGCAGAACTGCGCAGCGCTTCCGGCCGAGCTGCTCGAGAGTGAGCTGTTCGGCCACCGCAAGGGAGCCTTCACCGGCGCGGTCGCCGACAAGAAGGGGCTGTTCCAGGCCGCCGACGGCGGCACGCTGTTCCTGGACGAGATCGGCGACATGCCGATCGGGCTGCAGACCAAGCTGCTGCGCGTCCTGCAGGACGGCGAGGTCCGCGCGCTGGGCGCGACCGAGGGGCAGCGGGCCGACGCCCGCATCGTCGCCGCCACCAATGTCGATCTGCGCGCCCGGGTCGCCGAGGGGCGGTTCCGCGAGGACCTGTTCTATCGCATCTCGGTGTTCCCGATCGAGCTGCCGCCGCTGCGGCAGCGCGACGGCGACATCGCGGTGCTGGCCGAGCATTTCCTCGCCGAGATGCCGGAGGCCCAGTTGAAGGAGATCCGCAGCATCCGGCCGGAGGCCCTGGCCGCATTGGCGCGGCACCCGTTCCCGGGAAATGTGCGCGAGCTCAAGAACGTGATCGCGCGCGCCGTCATCCTGTGCCGGCCCGGGGCGGCGATCGGCATCGACGACCTGCCGCCGGCCCTGGTCGCGGGGGGCGGGCAGGATCAGGCGGCCGCCCTGCCGCCCGCGGCCGACGACGATCGCAGCGGGCTGCGCGACACCGTCCGGCGCTACGAGGCGGGGGCGATCGTCGAGGCGCTCAAGGCCAGCGGCGGCAACCGCACGCATGCGGCGGCGGCGCTCGGCCTGTCGCGGCGGGCGCTGCAGGAGAAGATCGCGCGCTACGGCCTCGGCCGCGGCGTCGCCGGCCGGCCGGCCGGGTAGCGCGCCCCGGCGCTATCGGCTGACCGTCCCGCGGCCGGTCGGGTACAGCGTGAGGATCCGGTCGACATAGGCGGTGGTCTCGGCGATGGCGGGCACGCAGCGGCAGCGGTCGACGCGGCTTTCCCCGGCATTGTAGGCGGCCAGGACCAGCGGCAGGTTGTGGTCATAGCCCTCGAGCAGGCGGGCCAGATGCGCGATCCCGCCGCGCAGATTCTGTTCGGCGTCGAACGGATCGGCGACGTCGAGGCTGTGCGCGGTGGCCGGCATCAGCTGCATCAGCCCCTGGGCGCCCGCGGTCGACACCGCGTCGATGCGATAGTTCGATTCGACCGTGATGACGGCCTTCACCAGGTCGGGATCGACCCCGTATTCGGCCGAGATCGCCTCGATCAGGCGGACCAGCGTCATCGTGGCGGCCACGGGGCCGGTCTCGGCCGGGGCGGCGACCATCAGGTCGCCCGGGCAGCGCGGCGGCCCGCCCGGCGGCGGCGGCAGGCCGTGCTCGCGGCGCTGCAGCCGGCGCAGCCAGGCGGCGGCGAGGCCGGGATCGTAATCGGGCCCGTCGTCGGTCAGCAGCCAGGCGGCGACATGCAGGACGGCGCCGCGGTTGCCGCCCAGTGCGGCCTGGCAGTACAGGACCATGGCGCGGGCCGGGTCCGCGGCGACGCCGATGCCGAGCTCGAGCCGGTTGGCGAACTCGACCGTCGCCGCGACATCGGTCGTTGCGACGCCGGCTGCCGCGACGCCGGCGGCCCGGACCGGCGGCGAAGCCGCGAGGAGGACGGCCGCCAGCACCACGGCCCATCGTCCTGCCCGTTCAGGTCGCCGGGTGCGGCTGCTATGGCTCGGCCGGGGGTTCATCGCAATGCGCCTTCAACTCCTCCACTGCCGGCCGGGGCTAGATCCCGGCCAGATCGGCTGCCACCTGGGGGTATTTCTGCTTCAGCCCGTCCAGGATCGTCGTCAGATGCCCGTCGAGCAAGTCGTAGATGACCTGCGGGTCGGTCTCGGTCTCGATCGCTTTCGCCAGCCCGGGCGGCAGCTTCGCCTTCGACAGCAGCTTCCGTATCTCGCCGACAGACTTGGCGGTCTCGGCCTGCTCCGCGGCCGCTCCGGCGGCCTCCTCGGCCTGGTAGGCCGCCAGCATGCGGTCCGGCAGCGGCGGCTGCGTCGCCGGGGCGTCCAGCGGCTCGGCCTCGCATTGCAGCACCAGCACCTCGTCCGGCATGAACTTCATGTGCAGCGGCGTCACGCCGCGCCAGACCAGCACGATCTGGTCGTCGTCCGGCACGGCGACGACGGTGTCGAGGTGCATCGGCACCTCCTCGGCCGCGACGCCGCCCGCGGCCGTCGCGCGCAGCAGCCCGGCGCGGATGCGCAGCCCGGGCAGCCCGGTCGTCAGGGTCGGGACGGTCGGATGCAGGTTGCGCAGCACCAGCGTCTCGTCGCCGCGCGGATAGTTGCCGGCCTGCTGGTCGTCGGGCGCCGCGTTGTGGTGGCTGGGGTCGTAGTCCCTGGGCGGCAGCGGCGCACGGAACACCGACCAGCGCCGGTCATGGGTGCCGCGCTTGCGCCGGCGCTCCTCGAAGCCCTGCGGCACGGGGGCGAAATTCGCCGGCCGCGGCCGGTCCCGCAGCGTCCGCAGCGGGTTTGCTGGGTCCTCGATCAGGGGCAGCGGCGTCACCGTGCGGCCGTCGGTCGCCGGCTGCCCGTCGATCCCCAGCCCCATCGGGTTGCGCCGGTCGTCCAGGCCGCCGAAGCTGTACTCCCAGCGCAGCGGCACCGACACCATCGGCTCCGGCGCCGTGACCGACACGGTCTCGTCCGCCTGCCGCACCGCATGGCGGGGGCCGAAGAAGGCCAGCTCCTTGTGCAGCGGGCCCAGGGTGAAGGACGCGCGCCCCTTGGGCGCGGCGACGCCGCCGGGCTGGTGGAACGAGCCGATGACGTAGACATCGGTGCGCGGCTTGAACGGCGCCAGGTCGCTGGCCCAGGCCAGGCTGCGGCCGATGTCGTCGAGATAGGGCGTGTCGCCCGAGATCTCGCGCTGCTTCGCGGCAGGCGTGCAGATTGCCCCGTTCTTGAGGTCGAAGGTCCCCTTCACGATCAAGGTCAGGGACTGCTGCGGCGGAATCACCTTCGACGGCAGGGGCAGGAATTCGAACGGCACGTCCTTGATGATGCGCATGTGTGTCTGACTCGTTTGTGATCTTGCGGAAGATTCGCTATAAATTTTTGACCATTATCGCATCAAGATTAACCTGTGTTCCGTTGAAGTTAAAGGAATCCGCGAAAATATTTATCCCAGACGCACCAATATCCATCGTTGCAGCCATCGCTCCTCTAATCGTCACTCCATCCTCGGTTATTTTGATTCTTGATGGGGCTATTGACGAGTTAAGTTTGGCAGAGATAGCCGCCGCTGCGCCGGCGGCAATCGCCATGGCCTGCATCACCGCTATGAGGGCAGAAGCTGTAATGATCTCATCCGTTACCCTGGCCATAGCGTCTCTCATCGAGTCAAGTCCGGTATCGCGGGACCCCTCTATTTCCGGATCAATGACACTCGCTGCGTCCAAGCCGTCCTGGACAAGAGCGCTGGCAATTCCACTAAAGGCCGCGAAGCCTCCGATTACTTTTGCATAAGTAGAAATGGCGGACGCCGGACTTACTGAGAGTGTAATGGATGTAGGGGCTACGACCGAGTACTCAGGTACAATCTTGGTCTCGCCAATTCCCTGGACGTCGATCGTATTGTTGATGATGTTGACGATCTGACCGCCGAACACATTCTGGGTGAAGCCGTAGTTGGACCACAGCAACGAGCCGGTGCCGGTGGACGCAGCGTTGCCAAGCCATTGCGTCATGCTGTTACCGGTAAGCAGATTCGTCGTGGACCCGAGCGTTGTGGTCAAGTTGGCGACACGCTGAAACGTCGTGGTTGCTCCTGCAGAACTCCCCTTCCATGTCGCGGATTGGAAATCACTGCCAGTCCCGACGACGGAAAGATTGTCGGAGGACCAGTCGGCGACGTACTTGGCGAACTGGGTTACGGTCGGGCCAGAAAGAGTGACGCTTTCCGTGCTGTAGATCAGCGCTCCCTTCTGTGTCTTCAGGGTCTTGTCGGTGCCGCCGTCCGTGGGGTCGATGAGATCAAGTTCGTAGGTGGAATCGGGATCTCCCAGGCGCAGATAGTCGCGGACCGTCGTGTCCGCCGCGGAATTCGGAACGTAAATGACATAGCCTGTGGTGTCGTTTTGCTTCACATCGGTGTCGTTGTCGGACATCGCATTTCACTCCAGCCCGGTTCGGTCAGTCCGTTGTCGCAATCGTCTCGGCCGCCTGCTCGACCGAGATCTCCCCCGCCCAGGCGCACATGCATTTGCTCTGCACCGTGGCCATGGGCAGCCCCGCATAGGACGTGATCACCGAGGGCGGCTCCCAGGGCGCGGGAATGACCGGAACGCACGGCATCGGCGTCAACGACCCCTGCGCCGCCGCGGTGGCGGAGGCGACCTGCGGATTGGCCAGGCTCTTGCACATGCCGAAGGGCAGGACGTTGTCGAACGGGATGATCTCCATGATCGTCGCCGCCGCCATCCCCGTGATCACCGGCTTGCCCGGCAGCTCCAGCGCCACGAACACCGACGGTGTCAGGCCGCAATTGCAGCTCAGCAGGCAGCCTGTCGTCAGAAACTCGGCCATCGCCGCATCCTCCGGTCCGGCCGGGCGCGAGGGATGGCCTCGCGCCCGGCAGAGCTGGTTCGGTCTCAGGACTTCGGCGCGCGCCAGTCGTCGGCGCCGGAGGTGCCGGCGACCTTGTGCGTCGCCTCGATCTTCCGATAGGTGAAGAAGATCTCCTCCATGTCGCGGTACGGGCCGTTGGCCGGATCCAGCGCCACCGGCGTGTATTGCCGCAGGTCCACCAGCAGCACGTCGGTGAACTGCAGCTGGTAGTAGTTCTCCTGCTTACCGGCGGTGGAGGTGCGGTAGTAGTTGGCGGTGAGCTGCAGGATCTCGCCCGAGGTGATCGACGCCAGCAGCAGCGGCGAGGACCGGTCGAAATACTTGATCAGGCTGGCCGGCTGGTGGACGCGCTGGCCGGTCGGGGCGCCGCTCTGCGGATCCCGCGGGATCGTCACATGGACGGTCAGCGCCTGGCAGAACAGCTCGTTCTCGTGCCCCTCCTGGTAGATGTTGCCGACGCTGTCGGCGGTGAAGGCGTTCTGGCTGATGTTGCCCTGGGTCGCGCCGGTGACCGAGACATAGACGGGTTGCGACATGATCTGCATTCCTTTCTGCACGTCGTTCTCTGGCCGCAGCGGGCGTTGTGCCTCGGTCCGGCCATTGGTGCCGGAATGGCTAGCAAGGGCCGTGCCAACACCGGATTCCCCGTATTCCTCAAGATCATGATCAATAAAATGTGCAGAAATCTGCGCAGTTAATGTGACGACAACCGCGCAGTTCAGTAAATATCGGTGTATTAATTATATGTTACTTGACTTTAATTTAAGAGGGAAGGATTTTGTCGAAAGATCGAAGCTGCGGATGGATGCTGTGTTCGAGAAACGGCTGCTGGAGCGGATCATGACCGAGGCGCGTCAGGATCAGATCAGCGTCGATCCTTCGGCGCTGCTGGACGACGTGCTGGGGCATCTGCGCGATCTGTTCAACGTGCGGCAGGGCAGTGTCCCGGCGCGCCCGGACTACGGCATGATGGACGTCAACGGCGTGGCCCATCGCTTCCCGGAGGCGATCTCCATCCTGCGCGCCGAGATCAAGCGCCAGATCGACACTTTCGAACCGCGGCTGAGCGACGTCACCGTGCGCCATGTCCCCCAGCCGGACCGCCCCCTCGGCCTGGTGTTCGCGGTGACGGCGACGCTGACCACGCCGGACCGGACGCAGCGCGTGACGGTCGAGACCACGGTGGGCGCCGACGGCATGGTCCGGGTGGCGCCATGACGCGCCCGTCCCCAATGCGCCCGGCGGCAGGAGCGGCACGGCGATGAGCATCCACCGCTACTACGAGGACGAGCTCGCCTATCTCCACGATCTCGGCGACGCCTTCGGCAAGGCCAACCCGGCGATCGCCGGCCTGCTCTCGCGGCGGGCCTCGGACCCGGATGTCGAGCGGCTGCTGGAAGGCTTCGCCTTCCTCACCGGCCGGCTGCGCCAGCGCCTGGACGAGGAATTGCCGGAGCTGTCGCACGGTCTGCTGGCGCTGCTGTGGCCGCATTTCCTGCGGCCGATTCCGGCCCTGTCGATCCTCGAATTCACGCCGCCCGCCTCCGGCGCGGTCATGCAGGTGCCGTCGGGCGCCCCGGTGGAATCGCGGCCGGTCGAGGGCACGGCGTGCCGCTTCCGCACCTGCTTCGGGCTCGACCTCCTGCCCTTCGCCATCGACCGCGCGACGCTGGAGGAGACGGCGGCCTCGGCCGTGCTGACGCTCACCGTGGCGCCCCGGGGCGGGGCCGCGCCGGCGCTGCTCGCCGGCCGGCGGCTCCGGGTGTTCCTGCATGGCGGGCGGTCGGCGAGCCTGGGCCAGCGGCTGCTGCGCACGATGCTGACCGACCTGACCGCGATCGAGGCCGGGCCCGAGCGGCAGCCGCTTCCCCTCTCCGGCCTCGGCCATGCCGGGCTGGGGGCGGAGGAGGGGGTGCTGCCATGGCCCGGCAACGCCTTTCCCGGCTATCGCATCCTGCAGGAGTACCTGGCCTTCCCGGAGCGGTTCCTGTTCGTGGACCTGCCGCCGATCCCGGCCGAGGCGCTGACCGGGGCCACGCTCGACCTCCGCTTCCTGATCGGGCGGAAGCCGGATCTGCCGGGCCGGATCGGGCCGGAGAACTTCCGGCTCAACTGCACGCCCGTGATCAACCTCTATGCCACCGAGGCGGTGCCGTTCGCCCCCGATCCCAGCCGGCTGGAGCATCGCCTGGTCCCGGAGTGGCCGGCAGGCCGGTTCGCCCGGGTCTACTCGGTCGACCGCGTCGAGGGCGCGGTCCAGGGCCGTGGCGACCGCGTCGTCTTTCCCGCCTTCGAATCCTTCGACCACGCGCTGCCGGGGCGGGTAACGCGGTTCTACCGGGCGCGCCGGCGCCCCGCCGTGATCGACCGCGGCACCGAGGTCTGGCTCGCCTTCGTCGACGGCATGGACCAGCCGGCGATGCCGGCGGCCGACACCATCTCGGTCACCGTCACCTGCACCGACGGGGATCTCGCCGAGCTGGTGCCGATCGGCGGGATCGACCAGGTGGCGGTGGGCAGCCCGGCCTCCGGCGGCTTCAGCAACATCACGCCGGTCAGGCCGGAGGCCGCGCCGCCGCTGCACGGCGACACGCTCTGGCGCCTCGTCTCCGGCCTGGCGCGCAGCCTGCGGCCGCTCGACGACATCGCGTCGCTGACGGCGCTGATCGCCGGATACGACTTCCGGGCGGTGCAGGACGAACAGGCGCGGCGGCGTCTCGAGCTGCTGCTCGGCGGCCTGAAGTCGCTGCAGGTCGAGCCGATGGAGGCGCTGGTCGGCGCGATCCCGGTGCGCGGCCGCCGGGTCACGCTGACGGTGGCGGAGAGCGGCCTCGGCGGGCCGGAAGGCGCGTTCCTGTTCGGCGCGGTGTTCGATGCCTTCATCGGCATCCTGGCCGAGCTCAACACCTGCTACCGGCTGGTCGTCCACGGCAGCGAGACCAACACCACCTTCCGCTGGCCGCTGCGGGCCGGCCGGGGGCCGGTGCTGTGAGCGAGGCGGGCACCATCGCGGCCGGCCTCGCGGCGCAGGCCCACACCATCGCCTTCCAGGAGGCGGTGCGCCTGCTGCAGCGGGCCGCCGGGTCCGGCCGTCCGATCGGCACCGTCGGGGACCCGGCGGACGAGCCGGTCCTGTTCCGGTCGGCACCCTCGCTGGGCTTCCCCGCCGCCGACATCGCCGCGATCAGGCCGGCGGACGGAAACGCCACCTGGCCGGCGGAGATGGAGGTCAATTTCCTCGGCCTGTACGGCCCGTCCTCGCCGCTGCCGGCGTTCTGGACCGAACGGATCGTCATGGATGCCGAGGGGGCGGAGAACCTCCGCGACGTCCTCGACCTGTTCGGCCATGGCCTGGTCGGGCTGTCCTATCGCATCTGGCGCCACCATCGCCTGCATCTCCGCTTCGACGGCCGCGCCGGCGATCCCGGGTCGCGGGCCGTGCTGGCCCTGGCCGGGGTGCTCGGGGGGCCGGACCGGCCGGATGACGCGCTGGACCTGCCGCGGCTGCTGCCGGTGTGCGGGCTGCTGGCGCAGCACAGCCGGTCGGCCGAGGTGGTGCGGCGGGTGGTGGCCGGCTATTTCGGCGTGCCCGTGGCGGTCGAGGAATGGCTGCCGCGCATGGCGCCGATCCCGGAGGATCAGCGCTTCGACCTGGGCGCGCCGGAGATCGCGCTCGGCACCGGCACCGTGCTCGGGGAAGCCGTGCCGGACATCGCCGGGGCGGTGTGCGTGGCGCTCGGCCCGCTGTCGGCGGAGCAGTTCGCCGCCTTCCTGCCCGACGGCGCCGACCGGCGCGCCCTGGTCGCCCTGCTGCATCTGGCCATCCGCGAGCCGCTGGAATGCCGGATCGACCTGATCCTGGCCGAAGACGAGCCCGGCGGGCTGGTGCTCGGGTCGGGGCGGCTCGGCTGGACCAGCTGGCAGGGCGGTGCCGGGACCGAGCGCCGCTGCCCGGCCGGCTTCGCCTGATGCGGGCGCAGGAGGGGCCACGATGATCAAGCTGGCGCTGAGCACGTCATGGGCCGAACGGGTCCAGCCGGTGCGGCTGACCATGACCGAGGCGATCTCCCGCTGCTACACGGCGACGCTGGACGTGCTGTCCGACGAGGACGATCTGGACCTCGCGGGCGCGCTGCGCCGCGTCGCGACGGTGACGGTGGAAGGCTTCGACGGCGATCGCACCATCACCGGAATCGTCTTCGAGATGTCGTTCATGGGCCGCCTGCCGGGCGACAGCTTCTGGTACCGGCTGGTGCTGGTGCCGAAGCTGCGGCTGCTGGAGCTGACGCTGCGCAGCCGGGTCTTCTGCACCGAACGGCCGGCCACGGTCGCCGCCATGTTCCAGCAGATTCTCGACAGCGCCGAAGGGGTCTCTTGGACCGGGCGCGGCCTGGTCGACAAGATGAGCCAGACGGCCTACCCGCAGCACGACATGATCGTCCAGTATGAGGAGACCGACCTGGCCTTCCTGTCGCGCCTGGCCGAGAATTCCGGGATCTTCTACGTCTTCACCGGCGACAAGACCGGCGAGCAGGTCGTCTTCGGCGACGACAACAACGCCTTTCCGTCCCTGTCGCTCGACGATGGCGACACCCTGTCCTACCGCCCGCGGGTGGCGATCAGCGATGGCGGATCGGCGATCCGGTCGGTGACGCTGCACACCAGGCTGAGGCCGGCCGACGCGATGCTGGACGAGCGCGACTATGCCCAGCCGCAGATGGCGCTCAGCGTGCGCTCCCGGCCGCAGCAGGACGGGCTGGGATCTCATGCCTGGCAGGAAGCGGACGGCTACCGCGATTCCGAATGGGGCAACGCCCTGGCGAACATCCGCGCCCAGGAGGCGGCGGTCGACCGCGTGGTGCTGGAAGGCGAGAGCGACTGTGCCGCCCTGGCCGCCGGCAGTGCCTTCCAGCTGCAGGGCCATTCCGCCGCGGTCGACGGCAAATATGTGGCGACATCGGTCGAACACCTGGCCTGGCAGTCCGCGCCCGGCATCGAGCACCTGCCCGGGCCGCCCCGCACCGGCACCGGCTACCTGAACAGCTTCATCGCGATCCCGGCCGGGACCCCTTATCGTCCGCACCGCATCACGCCGTGGCCGCGCCTGCCCGGCGTGATCCGGGCCACCATCGACGGCGCCGACACCGGCCGCGCGGATGTCGATCAGCTCGGCTGCTACCGCATCATCCTGCCCTTCGACCACCAGGCCCGGCCGCCGGGCAAGTCGTCCAGTCCGGTGCGGCTGATCTCGCCCTATGGCGGGCCGAAGGAAGGGCTGCACTTTCCGCTGCTGCCCGGCACGCAGGTCATGATCGCCTTTCACAACGGCGACCCGGACCGGCCGATGATCGTCGGCGCGCTGTACGACGCCGTGCAGACCAGCGTGGTCACCGACGCGAACCGCTACCGCAACGTCATCCGCACCTCCTCGGGCATCACCGTCACCATGAATGACGGGCCGCCGCCCCGCTGAAGGAGGAACGGACCCGCCCCCGCAATCGGACGAACGGTCTCTAAGGAAGAACAGCCATGGTGCCGATCGATCTCAAGCCCCTCGTCAGCCGCCTGGACGAACCCTGCCGCCGTGCCCTCGAGGCCGCCGCCGGCCTGACGCTGTCGCGCAGCCACTACAATGTCGAGATCGAGCACTGGCTGCTGAAGCTGGCCGACGGCCCGGACGCGGACGTCGCCGCCATCCTGCGGCGCCTGGGCGCCGATCCCGACCGGCTGCTGGTCGATCTCAACCGCGGGCTCGACAAGATGCGGACCGGCAATGCCCGGGCGCCGGGCCTGTCGCCGGAGATCGTCGATCTGGTCAAGCAGGCCTGGCTGTTCGCGTCGGTGGAGCAGGGGGAGGGGCGGGTCAGGCCGGGCCATCTGCTCTGGGCACTGCGCGCGGACGAGGCGCTGGCCCGCCGCGCCGGAGAGGCGTCCGCGGAACTCTCGAAGCTTTCACCCGATGCGCTGAAGCGCGACGTGGCGGCCACGGCGACCGGCGATGCCGGAGACGCCGCGGCGACGGCGGGGCATGCGCCCGGCGACGCGCCGGCACGCCCGGGCGGTTCGGCGGCGCTCGACCGTTTCACCATCGACCTGACGGCGCGGGCCAAGGCCGGCAAGATCGACCCGATCCTGGGCCGGGACACCGAGATCCGGCAGATGGTCGACATCCTGACCCGCCGGCGCCAGAACAACCCGATCCTGACCGGCGAGGCCGGGGTGGGCAAGACCGCGGTGGTCGAGGGCTTCGCCGCCCGGATCGCCGCGGGCGACGTGCCGCCGGCCTTGCGCGACGTCTCGGTCCTCACCCTCGACCTCGGGCTGCTGCAGGCCGGCGCCGGCGTGAAGGGCGAATTCGAGAACCGGCTGAAATCGGTGATCGAGGAGGTCAAGGCCAGCCCGAAGCCGATCATCCTGTTCATCGACGAGGCGCACACGCTGATCGGGGCCGGCGGGGCGGCCGGACAGGGCGATGCCGCCAATCTGCTGAAGCCGGCGCTGGCGCGCGGCGAGCTGCGGACGATCGCCGCCACCACCTGGGCCGAGTACAAGAAGTACTTCGAGAAGGATGCGGCGCTGACCCGGCGGTTCCAGGTGGTGAAGGTCGAGGAGCCGACCGAGCCGACGGCGATCGCCATGGTCCGCGGCCTGGTCTCGATCCTGGAGGCCCATCACAAGGTCCGGATCCTCGACGAGGCGGTGAGCGAGGCGGTCCGCCTCTCGGCCCGCTACATTCCCAGCCGTCAGCTGCCGGACAAGGCGGTGTCGCTGATCGACACCGCCTGCTCGCGGGTGGCGATGAGCCAGTCCTCGGTCCCGGCCGCGATCGAGGACCGCCGGCGGCGGATCGGGCTGATCGACACCGAGCTCGGCATCATCGGCCGCGAGACCGCGGCCGGCATCGACCATGCCGAGCGCAGCGCGGCGCTGGCCACGGAACGGACGCAGGCGGTGCTGGAGCTGGAGACGCTGGAGCAGCGCTGGCAGGAGGAGCGGGACCTGACGACCGCGATCGCCGCGGCGCGCACGGCGCTCGAGGACCAGGCGCAGGCCGAGGGCAATGAGGCCGCCCGCGCCGGCCTCGCCGAGCTGAACGCGAAGCTGCGCGCGGTGCAGGGCGAGCAGCCCCTGATCTTCCCGGTGGTCGATGGCCAGGCGGTGGCCGAGATCGTCGAGAGCTGGACCGGAATCCCGGCCGGCCGGATGCAGTCCGACGAGATCCGCACCGTCCTCCATCTCAAAGAGGCGATGGAGCAGCGGATCATCGGCCAGCCGCAGGCGCTGGAGGCGGTGGCCCAGGCGATCCGCACCGCCCGCGCCGGGCTGACCGACCCGCGCAAGCCGATCGGGGTGTTCCTGATGGTCGGCACCTCCGGCACCGGCAAGACCGAGACGGCGCTGGCCCTCGCGGACCAGCTCTATGGCGGCGAGCAGAACCTCACCACCATCAACATGTCGGAGTTCAAGGAGGAGCATAAGGTCAGCCTGCTGATGGGCAGCCCGCCCGGCTATGTCGGCTATGGCGAGGGCGGGATCCTGACCGAGGCGGTGCGCCGCCGGCCCTATTCCGTGATCCTGCTGGACGAGATGGAGAAGGCGCATGGCGGCGTGCAGGACGTCTTCTACCAGGTCTTCGACAAGGGGATGATGAAGGACGGCGAAGGGCGCGACATCGACTTCAAGAACACGGTCATCATCATGACCTCGAATGCCGGGACCGACCTGATCACCCGGCTGTGCGCCGATCCCGCGACCGCACCCGACGCCGCCGGGCTGGCGGAGGCGCTGCGGCCGGAGCTGATGCGGTATTTCAAGGCGGCCTTCCTCGGCCGGGTGACGCTGGTGCCGTATTTCCCGCTGTCGGAGGATGTGATCCGGCAGATCGTCAAGCTGCAGCTTGAGCGCATCCGCCAGCGCGTGCGCGGCGCCTATCGCGCCGGCTTCGACTATGACCCCGCGCTGATCGACACGATCGCGGCGCGCTCCGTCGAAAGCGCGTCCGGCGCCCGCAATGTGGAAAGTATCCTGTCCCGCACGCTGCTGCCGGAACTTTCGGCGGAAATTCTCGCGCGAATGGCCGAGGGCAAGCCCGTCGATGCGGTTTCGGTGACCCTGGACCCGTCCGGCGCGTTCCAGTACCGGCTGAGCTGAGGAATGACGTCGCATGCACCGGATGGTTGATCGACCCCAGGCCGGCACGTCCGTCGCCGAATTGATCCTCATCGTCGACGACGATCCGGCAATGGTCGCCAGGCTGCGCCGGATCGTCCTGGCCGCGGGCTATCCCGAAGCATCCTGCATCGGCGCGGCGTCGGTGGCCGGGGCAAGGGCAGTGCCGGGCACCGATCGGCTCGTCCTCGCGCTGATCGATCTCGGCCTGCCGGACGGCAGCGGCGTCGATCTGGTCGCCTGGCTGCGGTCCCGGCACGACGACCTGCCGATCCTCGTCGTCTCCGCCTGGAGCACGGAGGAGATGATCATGGGCGCCCTGAGGGTCGGCGCCAGCGGCTACATGCTGAAGGAGCGCGACGATCTCGAGCTCGGCCTGTCGCTGCGCAGCGTCCTGAACGGCGGGGCCCCGATCGACCCCTTCATCGCGCGGCGCATCCTGTGGCAGCTGGGACCGCCCGCGACCCCGCCGCCGGCGGTGGCGTCCGACGACGTGCGATTGAGCGCCCGCGAGGCCGACATCCTGACCTTCGTCAGCAGGGGCCTGACCAATCGCGAAATCGCGGAACTGCTGAAGATTTCCCGCTGGACGGTCGAGTGCCACATCAAGCGCATATACAGGAAGCTGGCGGTGCATTCGCGGACCGAGGCGGTGCACGAGGCGCGATCCTCCGGCTTGCTGCGCTGATTCTGGCGCTGCTGGCGGTCCCGGCCGAAGCCGTTGCCCAGGACCCGCCGGCGCCGCAGTTCGACCAGATCCAGGCGGTGCGTTCGGACTGGGCCGCCGAGACGCCGCCGGACACCGGCTGGATCGATGTCAAGCTGCCCGACGACTGGAGCCTGCGCTGGCCCGATTTCGACGGCGTCGTCTGGTATCGGCTGCGCTGGACGCAGCCGGTGTCGGCGCCGCAGGTCGGATTGCTCCTGAACTACTTCAACATGGCCGGCAGGGTCAGCCTCAACGGCACGATCCTCGCCGAGGATGACAGCCTGGTCGAGCCGTTGTCGCGGTCCTGGAACCGGCCGCGCCACTGGCTGCTCCCGGCGCCGCTGCTGCGCCCGGGCGAGAACACCCTCCTGGTGCGCGTCTCGGGCCTGGCGGCCTATCAGCCGGGGCTCGGGCCGGTCGAAATCGGCCCGGCGGCGGTCCTGCAGGACCGCTATGATCGGGAGGTCCTGCTGCGCCGCGACCTGCAGATCGTCAGCATCGCCGTGGCCGCCACCATGGCCGGCTTCTTCCTGACGCTCTGGGCGATGCGGCGCCGCGAAACCGCCTATGGCTGGTTCGCGGCACAGCTGCTGGCATGGATCGTCGTCGCGATGAATCAGGTCGTCACCAGCCCCTGGCCGTTCCGCAGCACCGATGCCCTCGAGGCCGTGGGCTCCTCGGCGATTCTGGTCTATGGCGCCTGCCATGCCATGTTCGTCCTGCGCTTCTGCGGACGTCGCGCGCCACGGCTCGAAACGGCCTACTGGGCCCTGGTGGCGATCTGCTCCGCCTGGGTCCTGCTCGCGCCGCACACATCGATGCGCAGCGTGCGGGACCTGCTGATGCTGCTCGCCCTGGTCCTCATCGCCGGCACCATCCTGCTGTTCGTCTTTTTTGCCTGGAAACATGGCCGCACCGACCAGAAGCTGCTCTCGCTCTGCGGCCTGATCAATCTCGTGGCCGGGGCGCATGACGCCCTGGTGTTCGTCCGCATCCTCGACAGCAACGCCTACTACGCCTCCTTCACCGCGCAGACCACGGCCGTCGGCGCCGCACTGGTCCTGGCCGGGAATCTCGTGCGCAGCCTGCGCCGCATCGAGGCCTTCAACACCGAACTGGCCCAGGCCGTGGAGGTCGGGCGGGCAGATCTGGCGGCATCGCTGCGGCGGGAGCACGAGCTCGAGATCCGGCACGCCCGGCTGGGCGAGCGGACCGGTCTCGCCCATGACCTGCATGACGGCCTGGGCGGGATGCTGATCAGCAACATCGCGACGCTGGAGCAGGGGCCGAGAACCCCGGCGTCGAGCACCATGCTCGACGCCCTCAAGGCCATGCGGGACGATCTGCGCCTGATCATCGACGGGGCCGCCGCCCAGCACGACGGCGAGCGATCGCTGGCCGACCTGATGGCGCCCTTGCGCCACCGCATGACCCGGCTGTTCGAGGCCCATGGCATCGCCGTCCGCTGGCGTGTCCGGGACATCGAGACTCTGTGCCTGACCGCGTCGCAAAGCCTCGACCTGCTGCGGATCCTGCAGGAAGCCTTGACCAACGCCTTCAAGCACAGCGGGGCCAGCCGGGTGGAGGTCGGCATCCGGAACGATGCCGGCGCAGTCTCGATCGAGGTCATGAACAACGGCATAGGCTTCGATGCGGCCGGTGACGAAAGCCGTCATGGCACCGGCCTGCGCAGCATGCGCGAGCGGGCCCGCCGGCTGAACGCGACGATCGCCGTCGTATCGGAGCCCGGAGCCTGCGGGGTGCGGCTGCTGGTCCCCGCGAGGCCCCCCGGACCCGGCCGGCCGGCGGCGCTGCCACGACCCGCCGGCGCCGGCAATCGCTAGTTCTGGGGATTGCCCGTCCCGGGCGGATCTGGCCCTTTTGCCGCCGCGCCGCTTCCTTCCAAGAACGGGCTGAGACGCCAGGCATACCCGATTGAGACGCTGAGACTAACTTGTTGCGGCTGCCGGCAGTATAGAAGTTGTCATCCGCCGATGGGTTCGGGCAGGAGCAACGATATAATAAATACGCGGCAATCTTTAGGATTTAACCAGTCTGCTCTGCATCAAGGTTCACACCGATGCTTGATATTGCTGATCCTGTCGCGACACGGCCCTTTCGGCTGGCGGGCGAGGATGCCTTGCCGGACTGCGACTTCTGGGCGTTGCGGGACTGGTGTTCGGGCCTGTGCGACCTGTCGCTGGTGGGCGACCTCGACCGGTTCCGGTTCAGCGGCCGGGGGCTGCATATGGGGCCGGCCGTGTTGGCCGAGTCCCGGTCGACCGCGGTGCTGCATGACCGCACGCCAGGCCATGTGTCGCGCGGCAACATCGATCACTTCCAGATCTCCGTCTATTCCCGTGGCGGCTGTCATGTCGAGCACCGCCGCGGCAGCGCGACGGCGGAGGCAGGCGATATCGCCATCCACGACATGACGCAACCCGGCCGGACCCGGGTGATCGACGCGGCGGATGGCGGGCCGTCGCACATGGTGATGCTGGTCGTGCCGCGGGCCTTGCTGGCCCCCCTGCTGCGCCATTCCGACGGGGCCCACGCCACGATCATCCGGGGCGGCACCGGATACGGCAGGCTCCTGATCGAGCAGTTCCGGTCGCTCCAGCACCAGGCCGGCCACCTGACCATGGCGGAGAGCGAGATTGCCGTGCGATCCATGGCCGCTCTGGTCGCGGGCGCGATCGGCCAGACTCCCGGCGCCAAGGAACCTCTGGCCCGCCTGACCCGGCACACGATGTCGCGGGCGATCAAGCGCCACATCGCCGATCATCTCGATTCATCCGACCTGTCCGCCGAGACCTTGTGCCGCAAATTCGGATTGTCGCGCGCGGCGCTATACCGGCTGTTCGAGCCGGATGGCGGCTTGGCGCATTTCGTCCAGCAGCACCGGCTGCATCGCGCCTTCGCCATGCTGACGGCGTCGGCCTATCGGCATTGGCGCATCGCCGACATCGGCGACCGGTGCGGCTACAGCAGCGACGCCACCTTCATCCGCGCCTTCCGCGAGCTGTTCCGAACCACGCCGGGCGAAGTCCGGGCCTTGGCCGAGCGTGGCGGCTGGCCTGTGCGCCGCGCCGGGGGTGTCGCACCGGACTATTCCTGGCGGGCGGTCATGCAATGGATGGAGGAGCTGGCCTATGGCGCCGGCGGCCCGTACGACATGCCGGTCCGCCGAGACACTTACCCGGCGCAGCGCGGACCCGCGATCGGACCTGCGCTGATCGGTCCAGGCGGGCCCTCGGGCAAGGAGCAGGTCGATGCTCGATAGCGCGGGCGTCACCGGGGACTTGCCCCACCTGGTCACGGCCGAGTTCGGTCGGTCGCGGGAAGGATTCCGGGCGCTCGGCGACTGGGCGTCGGAGCTGTGGGCCCCGTCGTTCGTCGGCGACTATTCGGACTTCCAGGTCACCCTGCAATGCCTGAACCTGGGGGCCGGCGTCCTGATCGAATGGCAGTCGGCCCCGATCCAGCTGTACCGCTCGCCGGCCCACATCGCCCGCGGCAACCTCGACTTCTACCGGATCGTGCTCAACCTCGCCGGCGACCACCACACCACATTCGGATCCCGGGAAAACGTCCCGTTGCTCGCGGGCGACATCGGCATCTTCGACGAGGGGGTCTCCGACCACACCAGCATGGGCGAAGCGGAACCGGGCGGGATGGTGCATTGCATCGTCCTGATGGTGCCGCGGGCGCGGATGGCGCCGCTGCTGCGCCGGCCGGATGCGGTCCACGCCTCGGTGATCCCCGGCGACACCCCCTTCGGCCGGTTCGCGTCGGCGCATTTCCTGTCCGTCTGGCGCCATGCGCCCCTGTTGGCGGCGGCCGAACGCGAGGCGGCGGTGCAGTCGCTCGTCACGCTGGTCGCAGGCGGTATCGGCCGTGCCGTCGACGCCGACGAGTCGACGGCACGTGCCACCCGGCAGGCCATGCTGACGGCGATCCACCACCACATCGGGACCCAGCTCGGCTCGTCCGATCTGACCGCGGACGCCCTGTGTCGCCAGTTCGGGCTGTCCCGGGCCACGCTGTTCCGCCTGTTCGAGCCGGAAGGCGGCCTGGCCCATCATATCCAGCAGCGCCGCCTGGACCGCGCCTTCGTCATGCTCAGCGCGCCCGCGTATCGGCACTGGCGGATCATCGACATCGCCCTCGAAGCCAATTTCAGCAGCGATGCCACCTTCATCCGCGCCTTCCGCCAGAGATTCAACCTCACGCCCGGAGACGTCCGGCGGATGTCGAAAGGCGACATCTGCCTCGGCAGCGGCAGCGGTGGCGCCCCGGCCTCGGGGCAGAGCATTCTGCCCTGGATCCGGCAACTGGCTGGCCAGGCCGCCCGCCCGGTCGCCGCGTCGAACGCCTGAGGGGCGGCCGCCGGCGCAGCCATTCCGGTCCGAACCGCACCCAAACCGTGTGACCTTGCGAATTGAGACGTCGGGCACGCTACTTTGCGACGTCCAGCAAAACCCGCCCTGCCAGTCGAAGGTAGAACAGTCTCATCGCTCTCGATCAGCGATGAAGGGCAATTCGCAGACGCATAACGGCGACGGGGTCATGCGGTGGACGAATTGAGCAAAGGACTCGACCCCACGACGCGGGCGTTTCTCGACTCGCTCAACACAAAAAAGGTACGCGGCATCCATGAGCTTCCGGTCGATCAGGGGCGGGGGGCTTTCGCCACCCTGCAGGCGGTAACGGTCGACCGGCCCGAAGCGGAGATCGACGATCTGGTCGTCCCGGGGAAGCCCCGCGGCGAGATCCCGATCCGGATCGTCCGTCCGCGCGGCAAGACCGGCCTCCTGCCGGCCATCGTCTATTCGCATGGCGGCGGCTGGGTCTTCGGCGATCGCGACATCTTCGATCGCCTGCTGCGCGACCTCGCCCACGGCGCACAGGCCGCCGTGGTCTTCGTCGACTACAGCCGATCTCCCGAGGCCAGATATCCGACCGCGATCGAGGAAATCTACACGGTCGCAAACTACCTCTCGAAGCGCGGCAAGGTGCTGGGCATCGATCCGTCCCGCCTGGTCGCCGCGGGCGACAGCGTCGGCGGCAACATGGCGGCCGTGCTCACGATCCTGGCGAAGCAACGCGGCGGGCCGCGGATCGGGCTGCAGGTGCTGTTCTATCCGGTGACCGATGCCGACTTCGAGCGCGAATCCTATCGCAGCTTCGGCACCGGCCATTTCCTGACGCGGGACGCGATGCAGTGGTTCTGGAACCAGTACCTGCCGAACGAGGTCGTGCGGAAGGATCCGACCGCGTCGCCCCTGCGGGCGACGCTGGACCAGTTGAGCGGGCTGCCGCCCGCCGTCATCATCACCGGTGAATTCGACATCCTCCGTGACGAGGGCGAAGCCTATGCCCATCGGCTGATCGAGGCCGGGGTGCCGGTGACGGCCGTGCGGGTCCACGGCACCATCCACGATTTCGTCCTGCTCAACGCGATCGCCGGCACCCCTCCGGCGCGCGGGGCCATCGCCATGGCCTGCGATCACTGCCGCCGTTTTTTCGATGGCCGGGATACGGCAAGGCGCCGCCCGGCCAATGGGGCCGGGTGAACGTCAGGCGTCGGCCGGGCATCAAGAATCAGGCGGAGGGAAGCGATGGTCGGGAACTGGGCCTTCATGCTTGCTGCGATCAGCCTTGCGGCCGTTTCCGGCGCATCCGCTGACGAACTGGGGCCGGTAGGGCCCGCGTCCCCCCCCATCGAATGCCGGGCGGACATCCATTGGGATCAGAATGCGAAAGCCTGGCCGGGCTATCGGGTGACCGACCCCGACGGCCGGCATTGCGTCCCCTTCACCGCGACGCAGGTGTTTCCGCCGGAAGGCTATCGCGGCGACTACTACGCCGACGAATTCACCGACGCCAAGCTCAGGGCTACCTGGGCGGCCTGTGCGGCCGAGGGTGAAGGCTGCAGCGGGGCGCCGTTCGCCTATGCGAGCAGCCTGGGCGGCCGCAACGAGTTCCGCGCCACCGGTACCGTCGATCCCGCGGGCAAGGTCGATGCCAATGGCACGGTCGATCTCGCGGAGATTCGTCGCCCGGCCTATTTTGCCGCCGGGCCCTATGCGGAACCGATCGCCGAGGCTGACCCGCGCACCTTCGTCGTCGAGGTGCAGGTCCCGGCCGAGACCAACGAAACCAGATATCTCGGCGTGGCCGAAGGCACCACCTGGGGTCAGCGTGGCTGGTTCATCCGGGGCGCCGGCGTCGATGACGGCAAGGGCCGCAAGCTGAACGCCCTGGTCATCCTGTCGGGCGGGCGGACCATCGAAACCACGGCGATCCAGAATCCGGGCGACCCGCTCTACACCTACAACCTGGCGACGGCCACCTACGACGCCGTCCCGTACCCGAACGCCACCACGGAGAAGTGGGGCGTGCGGCAATGGCGCGAATACATCTACAAGCTGAACCTGGCCGGCTTCGACGTGCTGACCCTCGACAAGCGGGGTCATGGCATCTCGGGCGGCCTGCAAGGCAGCAACACCCTGCAGCAGGCGCGGGACCTGTACCGGGCCCTCGACGCGTTCGAGACCGGGCGGGGCCTGCGGATCATGGGTGCGGATGGCAGGTTGCTTGCAGGCGATGCCGCCGCCGGCATCCTGCTGCGCGGGGTCAGCGCCAGAAGGATCCCTGTCATCATCGGCGGCGCGTCGCAAGGCTCTATGGTCACCAGCCATGCCATGCACATGAATTTCGTGGCCGATTGCGATTTCGACGCATCGGCGCCCGCCTGCGGAAGACCGCTCGGCTACAATGTGAAGGGTGCCATCGTGCTGGCCGAGTTCGCCTCGGGAATCGGCTATCGGCCCCAACCCGGGCCGCTTGGCGAGGGTGCGCTTCGGACCCGTTTCAACGTTGCGTTCATTCCGAGCGGCGAGGTGCTGAGCGGGATATCGAAGTGGCCGGCGGTCTTCTTCGGCCGCGGTTTGTGGGACTCTAATGCTCCGCTCGAGGGCACGCTCGACACCTATCGCCGGGTCAGAGGCCCGCGCGAAGTGGCGGTGGTGCGCGGCCCGCATTCGGAGAATGAGTCCGGCGCGGACAACGTGGCGCACCTGCAGGACCGCGTCGTGGTGTTCGCGACATCGGTCATTCGCGGCGAGCGCGACGTGCCGGGCGCGGCCAGGGTCTCCGATCTCAAGAGCTTGGTCGCTTCGTCGCCCGCTTTCTGGGAGCCGTCGATGGATCCGGGCAAAGCGCAACCATGACCGACACCGCCTGGATCTACACTCTCTTTCCGGTCGTGGCCGCCATCATCGGCGCGGCGGTCGCGGTGAATTTCCGACCCGGGCCGAACCTGGTGAGCGCGATCCAGCATTTCGCGGCCGGCGTGGTCTTTGCGGCGGCGGCCGGCGAAATCCTGCCCGATGTCATGCAGCGCGGCTCGCCTTGGGCAACGGCCGTCGGCGGCGCGATCGGCGTCGCCGTCATGCTGTCGGTGAAGCAGCTGGAGCGCTGGGCCACGGGGCCGGCCGGCCTGCTGGCGGCGGTCGCCATCGACATGCTGATCGACGGGCTGGTCCTCGGGATCGGCTTTGCCGCAGGGCCCAAGGTCGGTCTGCTGCTGACGATCGCCCTGACGCTCGAGGTGCTGTTCCTCGGGCTGACCGTGGCGAATGAATTGGGCGAAACCGTCCGCTCCCGCACCAGGATCGTCGGGATCACGGCGGCGCTCGTGCTTCTGCTCCCGATCGGCGCCCTCCTGGGCAATCCGGTCGCTGCGCTGCCCGACCCGGTGGTCACCGGTTTCTTTGCCTTCGGGCTGGTCGCGCTGCTCTATCTCGTCACCGAGGAGCTGCTGATCGAAGCGCACGAAACGCCCGACCGTCCCTGGGTGACGGCGATGTTCTTTGCGGGCTTTCTGGCGCTGCTGCTGCTGGGCGAGGCGATCGGCTGACATCCGGCGGCGAGCCTCTACGGCCACTTGCTGCCGCTTCAGGCGTAGAAGCTGCGGGTTTTGGCGTCCCCGGAGAGATTCGAACTCCCGACCCGCTGCTTAGGACGCAGCCGCTCTATCCTGCTGAGCTACGGGGACCCGGGCGCCCTTATAGCAAGCCGGCGGGGACGATGACACCCCCGCCGTGACATCACGCGAACGCCGGAAGCGAAGAGGCCACCCGGCGAGGGTGGCCTCTGTATCGTCCGGAGGTCGGACTGTGCGCCTCAATCCTCGACGAAGCTGCGCTGGAAAGCGTGGACCAGCGGGTCGACCGCGTATTGCAGGGCGGTGCGGGTGCCGGTCTGGATCGAGGCCTCGGCCGGCATGCCGGCGGACAGGTTGACCTGCGGCGCCACCTGCTTCAGCAGGG
>NZ_JBQJIK010000035.1:0-79083 GCF_052078665.1 Inquilinus sp. CA228
CCCAAGAACACTCTTCGCATCCTCTCCTCAATGCCCTCTCACCACCCCCGCGGGGTGGAGCAGCCCGGTAGCTCGTCAGGCTCATAACCTGAAGGTCACAGGTTCAAATCCTGTCCCCGCAACCAACCTTCTCAAGAAGCCCCCGCCCCAAGCGGGGGCTTCTTGCGTTCCGACGCCGCGGATCATGGCGATCGCCGCAGCGAGAAGTCGCAGCACTCCCTGGCTCGGGCCGGGTCGCCGCGTGTGCAGGACGCTCAGCCCCAGCGCATCTCACCCTTGGCGACCTTCGCCCCGATCTCGAGGGCGACGCCACTGGTGGCGGGACTCGGCATTCAGAGTGCCGTCGCCGCCCTCCTGTTTGGCCGCTCGCCGTCGGCGACGGAGGCCTGATCCCAACGGTGACAGCCCAATTCGCCGCGGCCGTCGCCTGGTTCATCGTGTTCTCGACCATCATCGGCTACGGCCTCTACTGGCTCTGCCTGCAGAGAAGCACGGCCACTCGAATTGGCAGCCTGATCTACCTCACCCCCCGGTCACCATGATCTGGGGATGAGGCATGTTCGGCGAGCCCTTGCACCCGGTGGCGGTCGGAGCGCTCGCGCTCTGCGCGGCCGGCGTCTACCTCGCCAGGCAGCCCCGGCCGGCAACTGCCTCGCCATCCAACGCGACCTAGCCTCGGAACCCCTCCCAGCGGAGCGAACGATGACCGACATGTCCCCGAGCGCGAGGCCCCTCAGTATATCCCTCCGTCATCGACGTTGTGGGCGGGACGCCTCTCGTTCGCCTGGCCAAGCGCTGTGGCTGGGTACCGTGAGCGACGCCTCCGGCGCCCGGGAAAGCGAGACGTCTATTGTGCATCCGACGCGGCGCAACATCGCACGGCAGGCCGATGGCGTTGAAGCCGGCCGGTCGCTGCAAGTATGACGAACATGAAAACATGGATCCGTCTGGCGCTGGCCGCCAGCCTGACCATTGCGACCGTGCCGGCCGCGATGGCCCAATGCATCGTCGATCCGACCCAGATCGGCAGTCCCTGCGCCGGCGGGATCGGCTCACCGCCGATCGTCAATGACGTGCCCCAGTGGCGACCGCCGCGGACAACGTCACACTCGAGGCTGACGCCGTCGCCGACGACCTCCCCGTCACAGGGGGCGACAAGTGTGAGAACGCCGAATAGCCCGCTGATGAGGATGCCGTTTCACGGCCGGGGCTAGCGCTGCTCAAGGTGACCGGCCGGCGAGACACACCGCTCCCGGATTGCCGGTCTTGCGGTAGATCTGGGTTGCCTTGCTTCGAGGCGAACCTGCCGCCGGGTCCATCCTCGGCCGGATGATCGCCGGCCTCTGCCCGACCCCATTGGCAGCGTCCGCGCCATGCGACTAGAACTGGAGAGAGGGTGAACGAGCGTCAGAACGATCCGTGGCAGACAGCGCGAGCAGGACCGGCAGGAGCAGCGGCGAACGGCCGGCTCGTTTGATCGATGTCGCCCGCCGGGCCAAGGTGTCGCGCGCCACGGCGGCCCGCGCCCTCGGCGGCTACGGCCTGGTCGGCGGCAGCACCCGCGAACGGGTGCTGGCCGCGGCGCGTGAGCTGAACTACAGCGCCAATGTCGTGGCCCGGGCCATGCGCGCCGGCAGCACGCAGACCATCGGCGTGGTCGTGGCCGACATCAGCAATTCGTTCTTCAGCTACGCCATCCGGGCCATCATCGACACCGCGGCCCGGGAAGGCTACCAGACCCTCGTCCTCAACACCGACGACGACCTCGCCAAGGAGATCGACGCCGTCCGCCTGCTGCTCGAGAAGCGCGTGGACGGGCTGATCGTCGTGCCGTCATCGGCGACGCGCTACGATCACCTGGTGCTGGACGACGACCTGGCGAAGCCGCTGGTGCTGCTGGACCGCAGCGTCGAGGGCTTGGCCGTGGCCAGCGCCTGCACCGATGACCGGGGCGGCGCCAGGGCCGCCATCGACCTCTTCCTCGAACGCGGCCACGTCCATATCGCGCTTCTGCTGGCGACCGCCGCGGCCCATGGGTCGGAGACGTCGCAGCCGGCGGGCGTGGTCTCCACCGTGCGCGAACGCATGGCCGGCGCGCTCGAGGCGCTGGCGGCGAAGGGCGCTCCCGACCCGCTGATCTGCTACAGCCGCAGCGACCTCGCGGCGAGCCACGCCGCCGCGCTGCAGCTTCTGGCGCAGCGGCCACGCCCCACCGCCGTGCTGGCCACCAACGAGGAGATGGCGCTGGGCGTGCTGGCGGCCTGCGGCGAGCTCGGCCTGACCATCGGCGAGGACGTGTCGCTGATCAGCTTCGACGACTCGCCCTGGGCGAAGGTGATCACGCCGGCGCTCTCGGTGGTCCGGCGCCCGGTCTACGCGCTCGGCAGCGCGGCCGTCACGGCGCTGATCCGGCAGATCAGGGGGGAAGGGAGCCCAGGCCGGATCGAACTGCCGATCCAGTTGATCGACCGCCGGTCCGTGGCGGATCTCCACCGCCTGCGAGGCTAACGCCCCGCGCCTTCCGGCTGGCTCGCCGCCGCGCCCGCCTCGCAGTTCGGCCTGCTCTCTCTCGCTGAATCTCATTATGAGATCGATCTCATAGAGATCTTGCAAGGGAGGAACCAATGGGACAAAGAGCCCGCCTGGCCGGGATGCTCCTGGCCGGCATCGCGATCGCCCTGTCATCCGCCGGGCTGTCCATGGCCAAGGACGTCAGGTCCGTCGGCATCTCGGTCGGGTCGCTGGGCAATCCCGGCTTCGTGATCATCGCGAACACGGCGACGCGCCTGATCCACAAGGCGAACCCGCAGGCCCAGGTCACCACGGTCGGCTACGACTACGACCTCGGCAAGCAGGTCAATCAGATCGACAACTTCATCGCGGCGGGGGTCGATTTCATCCTGCTCAACCCGGGCGACACGAAGGCGCTCACGCCGGCGATCCGGAAGGCGCAGGCCGCCGGCATCCCGGTGGTGGCCTTCGACACGGCGGCCGAGGGCGCCGACGCGGCCATCACCACCGACAACGTCATGGCCGGCAGCGTCTCCTGCCAGTACATCGCCGACAAGCTGAAGGGCCAGGGCAACGTCATCATCCAGAACGGGCCCCAGGTCTCGTCGGTGATCGACCGGGTCAACGGCTGCAAGGCGGTGCTGGCCAAGTATCCCGGGATCAAGATTCTGTCCGACGACCAGGACGGCAAGGGTTCGCGGGACGGCGGCATGGCCGTGGCCCAGGGCTACCTGACCCGCTTCGGGAAGATCGACGCGATCTTCACGATCAACGATCCGCAGGCGATCGGCACGGCCCTTGCCGCCAGGCAGGCGGGCCGCGGCGAGTTCTTCATCACCTCGGTCGACGGGTCGCCCGACATCGAGACCGCTCTGAAGGATCCCGCCTTCGCCATGATCGAGGCGTCGGCGAGCCAGGATTTCTACGCCATCCCCAAGGTCTCGGTGGAGACCGGCCTCGACCTGATCAACGGCAAGAAGCCCGCGACGCCGCTGATCCTGATCCCCTCGACCCTGGTCACCCGTGAGAATGTCGGCGCGTACAAGGGCTGGAACTCCCAGCACGACGACTGACGCCGACCCGACCGTGACCCGGAGCGCCCTCCCATGGTCGGGAGGGCGCTCCCTTCAGGACACCGCGCCCCAGATGATCCAGCTCAGCCGCGCCACCCTGGCGTCCTTCGGCCCCACCGTCACGAAGCCGGAATATGACCGCGACCGCCTGCAGCCCGGCATCGTCCATTTCGGCGTCGGCAATTTCCACCGGGTGCATCAGGCGCTGGCCATCGAGACCTGCCTGCACCATCCGGGCCATGAGAACTGGGCCATCTGCGGCGTCGGCCCGATGGACGGGCCGGCCGCCAGGGCCAAGGCCGAGGCCTATCGCCGCCAGGACAACCTGTACACCGTCACCGAGCTGACCTCGCCGGCGCCGCGCGAGACGCGGATCGTCGGCGCCATGGTCGAGTATCTGCACGCCCCGCAATCGCCGGAGGCCGTCCTGGCCCTGCTGGCCGACGGCGCCACCCGGATCGTCTCGCTCACCATCACCGAGGGCGGCTACAATCTCGACGAGGCGAGCGGTGCGTTCCGGCTGGACGCGCCCGACATCCGCCACGACCTGGCGGGCGAGCCGTCCCGGACCGTGTTCGGCACCATCGTCACCGCGCTGGCGCGGCGACGTCGGGCCGGGCTGCCGCCGTTCACGGTGATGTCCTGCGACAACCTCCAGCGCAACGGCGACGTCACCCGGCGATGCGTGACCGGCTTCGCCCGGGCGGTGGACCCGGATCTCGCGGACTGGATCGACGAGACCGGCGCCTTCCCGAACTCGATGGTCGACCGGATCGCGCCGCAGGTGCCGGAGGCCGACCGCCGGCGCCTGGCAGCGGCCACCGGCGTCGACGACCTCGTCGCGGCGACCTGCGAGACCTATACCAGCTGGGTGGTGGAGGACCGGTTCAGCGCCGGACGGCCCGAACTCGAGCTGGCCGGTGTCGTGTTCAGCGACGAGGTGCCGGCCTATGTCGCGGTGAAGGGCCGGCTGTCCAACGCCGCCCATATGCTGATGTGCTATCCCAGCCTGCTGATGGGCTTGCGCTTCGTCGATGAGGGCATGCGCCAGCCCGGCATCGTCAGGCTGCTGCACAATTTCTGGGACCTCGACACCCGGCGGCTGGTCGCGCCGCCCTCCGGCTATTCGGTCGACGCCTTCACTGCGACGGTCGTCGAGCGCTTCGCCGATCCGGCGATCAAGGACCAACTGCTGCGGGTGGCCGGCGACGGCGCCTCGAAGATCGTGGTGTTCCACGGCAAGACCATCGCGCAGCTGATCGCCGATGGCGGCGACCTGACCCGCGAGGCCTTCCTCATCGCCTGCTTCGGCCGCTATCTCCGCGGCGTCGACGACCGCGGCACGCCCTTCGAGGTCTTCGAGCCGCAGATCGACATGGCGGAGCGGGAGCGCCTGCGCGCCGGCGACCCGCTGGCGGTGCTCGACATCGCCGCCTTTCGCGGGCTCTCCCTGCGGCAGAGTTCGCGCTTCCTCGCGGCCTATCGGGACATCTCGCAGCGGCTGGAAGCGCATGGAACTGCCGAAACGCTGGCGCAGCTTCTGGTCTAGCGGAGGGGCGGGCGAGCGCGGGCGTGACCTGTCCACCGTCTACAGGAAGGACCATGACCCGCAGGGCAGCCGCGGACGGCCCGTTCTCTCGGTGCGCGAGGTCGTCGACGGAAGGTGCGTCCAGCCTTGCTCCTTCGACATCCACGAGGGCGAGGTGCTGGGCATCGCCGGTCTGGTCGGGGCCGGCCGGATGGAACCCTGCTGGCGGGGTTGGAGGGGAGCCATGTCCGCTGCCAAGCTCTACGCCGGCCACGGCTTGCAACTCGGGCCATCCTACGAGCTCGA
This sequence comes from Inquilinus sp. CA228, assembly GCF_052078665.1. Lineage (NCBI taxonomy): Bacteria > Pseudomonadati > Pseudomonadota > Alphaproteobacteria > Rhodospirillales > Rhodospirillaceae > Inquilinus > Inquilinus sp. CA228. Next base: position 5,419 of record NZ_JBQJIK010000035.1, read on the forward strand.
CGCCATCGCGGCGGTGATCCCCGGCGGCACCAGCTTCCTCGGCGGCATCGGCTCGATCTGGAGCACGCTGATCGGCGCGACGTCCGGCAGCGCCCGGACGTAGACTGCGGACGTCGGATGAGCACAAGGAATGATGCGATGGCGATGTCACTGACGCTGGCCAATCTGGGGGCGATCTCGGCCAGAGTGGCTGTGCCGTCCTACCGGCGGGAGGACCTGTCGGCCGGGATCGTGCATTTCGGCATCGGCAACTTCCACCGCGCCCACCAGGCGGTCTATCTCGATGCGCTGCTCAATCTCGGGGAGGGCCGCGACTGGGGCCTGATCGGCGCCGGTGTCACGGCCTATGACGGCGCCATGCACGACCGGCTGCAGGCGCAGGACTGGCTGACCACGGTGGTGGAGCAGGACATCGGCCGGACGGCCGCGCGCGTCACCGGCGCCATGATCGGCTTCCTCGACCCGCAGGACCGGGCCGCGACCGTCGCGGCGCTGGCCGACCCGGCGATCCGCATCGTCTCGCTGACGATTACCGAGGGCGGCTACTTCCTGCATCCGGCGTCGGGCGCCTTCGATCCGGAGCACCCGGCGATCGCCGCCGATGGCCGCAGCCCGGACGATCCGAAGACCGTCTTCGGCATCATCGTCGCCGGGCTGAAGCGCCGCCGCGCCGCCGGCCTGGTGCCCTTCACGGTGCTGTCCTGCGACAACATCCCCGGCAACGGCCATGTGACGCAGGCGGCGGTGGCCGGCCTGGCCCGCCTGTCCGACCCCGAGCTGGCGGACTGGATCATGGCCAACGTCGCCTTCCCGAACGCGATGGTCGACCGCATCACCCCGGCGACCGGGCCGCGCGAGATCGACCATTGCCGCGAGACCTTCGGCGTCGCCGACACCGGGCCGGTCTATTGCGAGGAGTTCCGGCAATGGGTGCTGGAGGACCATTTCACGGCGGGAAGGCCGGCGCTGGAGAAGGTCGGCGTGACCTTCGTGCCGGATGTCGCCCCCTATGAGCTGATGAAGATCCGCATCCTGAACGGCGGCCATGCGGCGATCGCCTATCCGGGGGAGCTGCTCGACATCCGGTTCGTGCACGAGGCGATGGAGAATCCGAAGATCGGCCCCTTCCTGGCCCGCCTCGAGCGCGAGGAGATCATCCCGTCCGTCCCGCCGGTGCCGGACACCGACCTCGACGCCTATTTCAGCCTGGTTCAGAAGCGCTTCCTGAACCCGAAGGTCGCCGACACGATCCCGCGGCTGGCCCGCGACGGCTCCGACCGGCAGCCGAAATTCATCATCCCGGTGATCGCCGACCGGCTGAAGGCGGGCGGCAGCGTCGGCGGGCTGGCCCTGGTCTCGGCGCTGTGGTGCCGCCACTGCTTCGGTACCACCGATTCCGGCCGGCGGGTGCCGCCGAACGACACGGCCTGGGATGCCCTGCAGGCGCGAGCCAAGGCCGCGAAGACGGACCCGCAGGCCTGGATCTCGATGGCCGACATCTATGGCGATCTCGCGACGTCCGAAAGCTTCGCCACGGCCTTCGCCGAAAGCCTCAGGTCCCTCTGGGATGTCGGCACCAGAACGACCCTGGCCCGCTATGCCAGTGGCGAGGTCTGAGCATCGGGGCTGATCCGTGCCTCATCGCGAGGCCCCGTGGAAGACCAGCGCCGCACGGCGCTGGGCGACAATTCAGGCCTGGTGGGGGCCGCCGAACTGGCGTTCGAGGCAGCCGGGAGTGCTTGACGGAGGCATGGAGATGCGGCTTCTGATCAGGCCGTTCAATCCTGTTGCCAGGCCGACAGCGTCGGAACCTCGATCAGCAGGGCCCGCAGCAGATCCCTGATGGCGTCCAGCAGCCTGCGCTCGTCGCGGCTCAGCTTCCGGTCGGGCGACCAGATGGCGAACAGCTCCCGCACGATCGGCGGGTCGATGATCGGCCGGGCGACCAGGGTGCCGGCCGCGAGCTCCCGCACAATCGTGCCGTAGGGCAGGACGCCGCAGGCCAGGCCGCGGGCGATGACGTCCTTCATCGCCTGCGACGAGTGCGCCTGGTAGGTGGTGTCGAGGGTCAGGTCGTTGCGGCTCAGCGTCTCCTCCACCAGCCGGCGCACCAGGTCGTCTTCGCCCGGCATCACGAATTCGGCCTTGGCGAGGTCGCGGAACGGCAGCGGCCCCGGCCGGTCGAAGGGCGACCCTGGGCAGCACACGAAGAACAGCACCTCCCGCAGCAGCGGCTCGCGGTCCGGGAAGCGGTCCGCCGAGGCCCCATAGGCCAGGGCCATGTCGAGCTGGCCGTGCTCGACGCGGTCGATCAGGATATGGCTGAACTCCTCGAACAGCTGCAGCTTCAGCGGCGGCTTCGCCTCGGCCAGAACGCCCAGCAGGCGGTTGGTCAGCAAGGTCGTCAGGCTGGGGGTCAGGCCCAGGATGATCGGGCGTTGCACGGCGGCGGCATCCCGCAGCTTGCGCCGCAGCTCCCGCATCCGGTTCAGGATGAGCCGCGCTTCCTCCAGCACGATGTCGCCGGCCGGCGTGGTGGCGGTGCCCCGCGGCGTCCGGATCAAGAGCGGCGTGCCCAGCTCCTGCTCGAGGCTCCGGATCTGCAGCCCCAGGGCCGGCTGGGCGACGTTGAGCGCCTGCGCCGCCCGGGTGATGCTGCCGGTCTCGCAGACCTGCACGAAATATTCCAGCTGACGCAGGCGCACGGCATGTCTCCCCGGGGGAAGCTTCGGCGGCCGGGGCGGTGCCGGTCAAACCATTTCGGTCTGACTGAACCGAAACATGTCTTGGACAGGCCGGGGCCGCTGCGGTTTCCTTCGGATCGGGAAAGCGGCCGATCGAGCCGACACCGAAGGGAGGCACCCGATGACCCAGTCGGACGCGCTGCGCCGCGATCTGGTGGCCGCCAACCACATCCTGGCGCGCGAAGGCGTGCTCGACGCGTTCGGCCATGTCAGCCTCCGCGATCCCGACGATCCCGGCCGCTACCTGCTGTCCCGCTCCCGCAGCCCCGAGATCGTGGCCGAGGCCGACATCCGTCGCTTCGCCCTCGACTCCCGGCCGGACGAGCCCGAGACCGGGCCGTTCTACGCCGAGCGCGTGATCCACGGCGCGGTCTACCAGCTCCGGCCCGATATCGGTGCGGTCTGTCATTTCCACGCGCCGGCGATCATGCCGTTCTGCGTCACCGGCACCGCGATCGTGCCGGTGTCCCATGTCGGCGCCACCATGGGCGAGACGGTGCCGTCCTGGAGCGGCCGGGCGGTGTTCGGCGACACCAACATGCTGGTCTCGACGGCGGAGGAGGGGGCATCGCTGGCCGCGGCGATGGGGCCGCACTGGGCGGTGCTGATGGCCAATCACGGCGCCGTGGTGGCGGGCCGGACGCTGCGCGAGATGCTGTTCCGCGCCATCCATTTCTGTCGCGACGCCGAGATCCTCCAGGCCGCGCTGCGCCTCGGCAAAGTGACGCCGCTGACGCCGGGCGAGATCCGGCTGTCGGCCGAGGTCAATCTCAGGGACACCGTGCTGCAGCGGGCCTGGGACTACTGGCTGCACCGGGCAACGCAGAGCCGGTCCAGCCGGCCCGACATGGCGGCGGAGTGACCGGGATGCGAACCCGCGAACCCTTCGACGCCCCCGCCGACGCGGCCATGGAAACGCCGGTGGGGCAGCCGGGACCGGCCGCCTTCGGCAGCGACGTCGTGGCCGAAACCCTGCGGGCGCTCGACATCCCCTATATCGCGCTCAACCCCGGAGCCAGCTTCCGCGGCTTCCACGACAGCCTGGTCAACCATCTCGGCAACCGGCAGCCGCAGATGCTGCTGTGCCTGCATGAGGAGCACGCGGTCGCGATCGCGCAGGGCTATGCCAAGGTCACCGGTCGGGCCATGGCGGTGGCGGTCCATTCCAATGTCGGCCTGTTCCACGCCACCATGGCGATCTTCAACGCCTGGTGCGACCGCATGCCGGTGCTGGTGATCGGCGCCACCGGGCCGGTCGATGCCGAGAAGCGCCGCCCCTGGATCGACTGGATCCACACCGCGCGGGACCAGGGCGCCATCGTGCGCTCCTACGTCAAATGGGACGACCAGCCGGCCTCGCCGGGCGCGGCGCGCGAGGCGCTGGTGCGGGGGAAATGGATCGCGGAGACCCATCCCGCCGGCCCGGTCTACATCAATCTCGACGCCGGCATGCAGGAGGCGCCGCTCGACGCCCCGCTGCCGCCGCTCGACCTGCAGCGGCTGGCGCCCCGGATCGACCATCCGCCGGGGGCGGAGGAGGTCGACCGTCTCGCGGCGCTGCTGCGCGGGGCGAAGCAGCCGGTCATCCTGGTCGGCCGGGTGTCGCGGTCGGAACAGGGCTGGGCCGAGCGCATCGCACTGGCCGAGGCGACCGGCGCCCGGGTCCTGACCGACCTCAAGCTCGGCGCCGGCTTCCCGACCGACCATCCGCTCTCGCTCGCGCCGCCCGGCGTGTTCCCGCTGCCCGAGGCCCGCGCGGCGCTGGAGCAGGCGGATGTCGTGCTCAGCCTCGACTGGATCGCGCTCAACGGGGCGCTGCCGGCCCGGCCGGCGGGGGTGGTCGTGCATGTCTCGCTCGACCACATCCTGCACAATGGCTGGAGCATGGACCACCAGGCGCTGGCCCCGGTCGATCGGCTGATCGCCGCCGACCCGGACGCGCTGGTCTCGGCCCTGTGCCGCGCGCTCGGCGCCGTCCCGCGGGCGGTGGCGGCGGCGGCCGTGCCGGCGCCGGGTCCGCGGCCGGCCGGCGGCGCCGGGCCCCTCGTCGTGCCCGACCTGGCCTTTCATCTGCGGGCGGCGCTGGCCGGCAGGCCGGTGTCGCTGCTGCATCTGCCGCTGTCCTGGGACGGGGCGTTCTGGCCGTTCCGCCACCCGCTCGACTTCGTCGGCTCCGATGGCGGCGGCGGCATCGGCGGCGGGCCGGGCATTTCGGTCGGCGCCGCGCTGGCGCTGCGGGGCAGCGGCCGGCTGCCGGTGTCGATCTGCGGCGACGGCGACTTCCTGATGGGCGTCACCGCGCTGTGGACCGCGGTGCATTACCGGATCCCGCTGCTGCTGGTCGTCGCCAACAACCGCTCCTTCTTCAACGACGAGGTGCATCAGGAGCGCGTGGCCCGGATGCGCGGCCGCCCGGTCGAGAACAAATGGATCGGCCAGCGCATGGCCGACCCGGAGATCGACCTGGCCGGCATGGCCCGGGCCCAGGGCGCCGAAGGCTTCGGCCCGGTGACGACGCGGGAGCAGCTGGTCGAGGCCTACGCCCGGGCGATCGCGGTGGTCGAGGCCGGCGGCGTCGCCGTGGTCGATGTCCGGGTCGAGCCCGGCTACACGCCCGCCATGGCCGGCGCCCTGACCCGTGAGACGAAAGCCGAGGAGGGGAAGAGATGAGCCTGGCGACCATGGCGCGGATCCCATCCGCCATCCCCCTGTCCGCGGCACCGACCACCCCGGTCCTGGTGGTCGACGACGTGGTCCAGCGTTACGAGACGCGGGAAGGGCCGATCGTCGCCGTCGACCACATGTCGCTCGACGTCCGGCCCGGCGAGTTCGTCTCGGTCATCGGCCCGTCCGGCTGCGGCAAGTCCACGCTGTTCAACGTCATCGGCGGGCTGATCGCCCCGACCGAAGGCCAGGTCCGGGTGGTGGGCGAGCGCGTCTCGGGCCCGCATCCGGCGATCGGCATGGTGTTCCAGGAGGAATCGGCCTTCCCCTGGCGCAGCGTGGTCGACAATGTCGCCTTTCCGCTCGAGATCCGCGGCATGCCGAAGGCGGAGCGGCTGGAGCGGGCGCGGCACTTCATCTCCCTGGTCGGGCTCGACGGGTTCGAGCGGCGCTACCCGTCCGAACTGTCCGGCGGCATGCGCCAGCGGGTGGCGATCGCCCGGACCCTGGCCTTCGAGCCGAAGATCCTGCTGATGGACGAGCCCTTCGCGGCGCTGGACGAACAGACCCGCCTGCTGCTCGGCGACAAGGTGATCGAGATCCAGCAGGCGCTGCAGCAGACCATCGTGCTGATCACCCACAACATCGCCGAGGCGGTGCAGCTGTCCGACCGTATCCTGGTGATGACCTGGCGCCCCGGGCGGACCAAGCGGATCATCGAGATCGACCTGCCGCGGCCCCGCACCTCCGAGATCGTCGGCAGCGAGGCGTTCGGCCGCTACGTCGCCGAGATCTGGAAGGATCTGCGCGAGGAGGCCAGCCGCGGCATGACCGAGGCCGACCGGGCCGCGCTGGCGCGGGGCTGAGGCCATGGCACACCTCGCCATCCGGCACGACCGCTGGGGCCCCGCCGTGCTCGGCCTCGGCACGCTCGTCGCCGCCCTGGTCGCGGTGGAGATCCTGATCCGGATCGGCCTGATCAACCGCTTCGTCATGCCGCTGCCGTCGGAGGTCCTGCTGGCCCTGGAGCGGGTGGTGGCGGAGGAGGGGGTGCTGCACCGTTTCCTGGTCACTGCCGGCGAGGCGCTGGGGGCCGGTGTCCTGCTGACCGTGGTCGGCGTGCCGCTCGGCATCCTGCTCGACCGGGTCGAGCTGGCGCGCCGGGCCACTGAAACCTGGGTCGCGGGGTTCGCGGCGGCCCCGATCGTCCTGGTCTATCCGCTGTTCCTGGTGATCTTCGGGCGCAGCGCCTGGACCATCGTCATGATCGGCGCCCTGGCCGGGTTGCCGCCGGTGATCCTGAAGACGCTGGAAGGGCTGCGCGCGGTGCCGCCCGTCTTCGTCGATGTCGGGCGCAGCTTCAACCTCGGCGACTGGCAGCAGTTCCGCATGATCAAGCTGCCGGCGGCGCTGCCCAGCATCTTCGTCGGCGTCCGGCTCGGCCTGATCTTCGCCCTGATCAACGTGGTCGGGGTCGAGTTCCTGATCAATTTCGGCGGCCTCGGCCCGCTGATCAACGAGCTGGCCGAACGCTACGACCTGCCCGGCACCTATGCCGCGATCGCCTTCGTGGTGCTGGTCAGCATCTGCTTCTTCGCCGTCTTGGAAAGGATCGAGCGATGGCTGCGACCGGGCTCGTGACCGGCCCGCGCCGGGGCGGCGTCGACCCGGTCCTGGCGCTGCGTCTCGTCCTCATCGTCGTCGTGCTGGCGCTGTGGCAGGGCATGGCGATGTCCGGGCTGCTGTACCGCGACGTCGTGCCCGGCCTGGGGGCCATCGCGGCGGCGCTGGTGCAGCTGGCGGGCAGCCGCGACTTCTACGGCAATCTCGGCGTCACCGCGGCCGAGGCGGGCCTGGCCCTGGCCGTCGGCGGCCTCGCCGGCCTCACGGTCGGCATCCTGCTCGGCGGCAGCCGCCTGCTCGGCCGCGCCTTCGAGCGCTACCTGTACTGGCTGGGGCCGACGCCGAAGATCATCTTCTTCCCGGTCATGATCATGTGGTTCGGAGTCGGGCCGGGCTCCAAGGTCGCGATGGGCGCCTTGTCCTGCTTCTTCCCGGTTGCCCTCAGCACGGCAGCGGGGATGCGCGGCATCGCCCCGGTGCTGATCCGGGTCGGCCGCAGCTTCCGCGCCGGACCGCTGCAGATGGTGACGAAGGTCTATCTGCCGGCGATGCGCGAACCGGTGCTGAACGGCCTGCGGCTCGGTCTCGGCATCGCCATCATCGGCGTGCTGCTGGCCGAGACCAAGCTGTCGAACCGGGGGCTCGGGTTCCTGGTGATGCAGGACTACCAGCGCTTCGACATGCCGGCGCTGTATGCCCTGCTGATCTCGATCTTCGCAATGGTGATTGCCGTCAACGCGCTGGTGACGAGGCTGGCCGCGAAGCGCCCGCCGACCCGCGCGGCCGCGGCCAGAACGGGGAGGATTCCATGAATCGGATCTTAAGGATGGCCAGCCTGGTCGGCATGGCCATGGCGACGAGCCTGGCGGTCGCGCAGGCCGCGGATGTGGACAAGCTGACGCTCGCCATCGGCCAGCGCGGCAACTGGGACACGGCGGTGGCCGAGCTCGGCCAGCGGGCCGGCATCTTCAAGAAGCATGGGCTGGAGCTCGAGCTGCTCTACACCCAGGGCGGCGGCGAGACCTTGCAGGCCGTGATCTCCGCCAGCGCCCAGATCGGCGTGGCCGCGGGAACGCTGGGTGTGTTCGGCGCCTTCGCCAAGGGCGCGCCGATCCGCATCATCGGTGCCCAGGCCACCGGCGCGGCCGAATACTGGTACGTGCCGGCGGAGTCCAAGCTGCAGCGGCTGCAGGACGCGGCCGCCGGGGCCACCATCTCCTATTCGACCAACGGGTCGTCCAGCAACAGCATGGCGATCGGCCTGATCAAGCAATACGGGCTGGCGGCCACGGCCGTCGCCACCGGCAGCCCGCCCGCGACCTTCACCGCGGTGATGTCGGGCCAGGTCGATGTCGGCTGGGCGTCGCCGCCCTTCGGCCTCGATGCCCTGGCGCAGCAGAAGATCCGCATCGTCGCCCGCGCCAACGACCTGCCGTCGATCCGCAGCGAGTCGATCCGCAGCCTGGTCGCCAACGCCGCGGTGGTGGACGGGCAGCAGGACACGCTGGCGCGCTTCATGGCCGCCTATCGCGAGACGATCGACTGGATGTATGCCGGCGACGACGCGCTGAAGGCCTATGCCGATTTCGCCGGCATCAGCCTCGACACCGCGCGCCGGGTCCGCGACGAGTTCTTCCCCAAGGCGCTGATCGACCCCGACCGGATCTCGGGGCTCGACCTGCTGATGGCGGACGCCGTCGCCTTCAAGAACCTGACGCAGCCGCTGACGCAGGAGCAGTTGGCGGAGCTGATCCGGATTCCGCCGCGGCAGTAGCGCGACAGATCCGGCTGCAATGACAAAGCGAGGGAGTGCGCCATGGGAAGACATCTTCTGGCATGGGCCATCAATATCGGCATCGCCGCCGGCCTGCTGGCCGCGCCGGCGATGGCCGAGACGCTGAAGCTCGCCATCGGCCAGCGCGGCAATTGGGAGAATTCGCCGGCCCAGCTGGGCCAGGAGGCCGGCATCTTCCGGAAGCACGGGCTGGATCTGGAGATCCTGTACACCCAGGGCGGCGGCGAGACGATGCAGGCGGTGCTGTCGGGCAGCGTCGACATCGGTATCGGCGTCGGCACGCCAGGGGTGATGACCGCCTTCGCCAAGGGCGCCCCGGTGCGGATGATCGCCAACTCGACCACCGGCGCCAACGACCTCTACTGGTATGTGCCGGCGGATTCGCCGATCAAGGCGATGGCCGATGCCGCCGGGCACAGCATCGCCTTCTCGACCAACGGGTCGTCGACCAACGTCACGGTGCTGGGCTTGATGAAGACCCTCGGCATCGAGGCGACGCCGGTGGCGACCGGCAGCCCGGCCTCGACCTTCACCCAGGTGATGTCGGGCCAGGTCAATGTCGGCTGGGCGTCGCCGCCCTTCGGCATCCAGGCGCTGCAGGACGGCAAGATCCGCGTCGTCGCCCGCGGCAGCGACGTGCCGTCGCTCCGCAACCAGACCGTGCGCGTGATGATCACCAGCGCCCCGGTGCTGGAGGAGAAGAAGGACGCCATCGGCCGCTTCCTGCAGGCCTATGGCGAGACGCTGGACTGGATGTATGCGGACCCGGCGGCGGTCGCGGCCTATGCCAAATGGGTCGAGGTGCCGCCGGCGATCGCCGAGCGCGTCCGCGACGACTTCTACCCCAAGGAAAACCTGCGGCTGAACCGGCTGGCCGGGATCGACGCCGCCATGACCGACGCGGTCGCGTTCAAGTTCCTGGCCGCGCCGCTCAGCCCGGACCAGCTCGCCACGCTGGTCCGGTACCCGACGAAACCGACCGAATGAAGGCCTCTTGTCCCGGCATTGGAGTCGCCATGTCTGTCGACCTGTCTCTCCCGGATCTCGCTTCGGTGCTGCCGCGACACCGGACAGCCTTCTATGGCGGCGCCTGGCATGAGCCGCAGGGCGGCCGCCATGTCGAGGTCACCAGCCCCGGTTCGGGCCGGTCGCTCGGCACGGTGGCCGATGCCGGGGCCGTCGATGCCGAGGCGGCGATCGCGGCGGCGCGGGAGGGGTTCCGGACCTGGCGCGCGGTGCCGCCGCTGGAGCGGGCGAAGCTGCTGAGGCGGATCGCCGCCATCGTGCGCGAGCACGCAACGGAGCTGGCGCTGATCGACGCCGCCGATTGCGGCAACCCGGTCACGGCGATGCGGGGCGACGCCGATATCGCCAGCGCCCAGCTCGACTTCTTCGCCGGGCTGGTGACCGAGATGAAGGGCGCGTCGATCCCGATGGGGCCGGACGCCGTGAACTTCTCGGTGCGCGAGCCCAGGGGGGTGGTGGCCAAGATCCTGCCCTTCAACCATCCCTTCATGTTCTGCGCCGGCAAGATCGCCGCGCCGCTGGCCGCCGGCAATGCGGTGGTGGTGAAGCCGCCGGAGCAGGCGCCGCTGTCGTCGCTGCGCTTCGCCGAGCTGATCGACGGGCTGCTGCCGCCGGGCGTGTTCAACCTGGTGCCCGGCGGGCGTGAGGTCGGCGCCGTGCTGGCCGGGCACCCGTCCGTGGCCATGGTGTCGCTGATCGGCAGCGTCGGCACCGGCCGGGCGGTGATGCGCGCCGCCGCCGACACGATCAAGCCGGTGATGCTGGAGCTGGGCGGCAAGAACGCGCTGATCGCCTTCGCCGATGCCGATCCGGGCGAGGTCGCGGCGGCGATGGCGGCCGGCATGAACTTCACGTGGTGCGGCCAGTCCTGCGGCTCGACCAGCCGGGCCTTCATCCATGACGATATCTACGAGGCGGTGCTGCAGGCGCTGCCCGGGGCCTGCGCCGCGTTCCGGCCGGGCCTGCCGACCGACGCCGCGACCACCATGGGCGCCATCGTCAGCCGGGCGCAGTACGACCGCGTGCTCGACTTCATCGCCTCGGCCCGGTCGCAGGGCGCGCGGCTGGTGACCGGCGGCGGGCGGCCCGACGATGCGGCGCTGCCGGACGGGTTCTACGTCGCGCCGACCGTGTTCGCCGACGTGACGCCGGAGATGCGGATCGCGCGGGAGGAGATCTTCGGCCCGGTCCTCGCCGTCGCCCGCTGGCGCGACGAGGCGGCGATGCTGCAGGAGGTGAACGCCGTCGATTACGGCCTGACCTGCTCGATCTGGACCCGCGACCTCGACCGCGCGCACCGCACCGCCGCGGCGGTGGAGGCCGGCTATGTCTGGATCAACGAGGTGTCGAAGCACTTCCTCGGCGCGCCCTTCGGCGGCGCCAAGCAGTCCGGCATCGGCCGCGAGGAATGCCTGGAGGAGCTGATCGCCTACACCCAGGAGAAGAACATCCATCTCCGGCTGCGGCGGGCCTGAGCCATGGCCCGGCTGACCCTGTCGGTCGCGACCGGCGACTATGACCGCACCCGGCCCCTGATCGACGGCAGCGTCGCCATCGACGGGGTCACGCCGTTGCATATGGCGCTGGACCCGGAGGAGATCTTCTTCCGCGCCTTCCGCCATGCCGAGTTCGATGTCTGCGAGCTGTCGCTGTCCAGCTTCACGGTCAAGGCAGCGGCCGGCGCGTCCGACTATGTCGGCGTGCCGGTGTTCCTGTCGCGCGCCTTCCGCCACACCTCGATCACCATCCGCACCGACCGCGACATCCGCACGCCGCAGGATCTGCGCGGCCGGCGCGTCGGCCTGCCGGAATACCAGCTGACCGCCTGCGTCTGGGTCCGGGCCCTGCTACAGGAGGATTTCGGCGTCGCGCCGGAGGAGATCACCTGGGTCCGCGGCGGCATCGAGCAGCCGGGCCGGCCGGAGAAGATCGCGGTCGCCCTGCCGCCTGGGGTGCGGGTTGAAAGCGCGCCCGACGGTGCCTCGCTGTCGCAGCTGCTCGCCGCCGGCGGGATCGACGCGCTGGTCAGCCCGCGGGCGCCGTCCTGCCAGGACGACGGAGTGTCGCCGGTCGGCTGGCTGTTCCCGGACCCGATGGCGGCGGCGCAGGATTATTTCCGCCGCACCCGGATCTTCCCGATCATGCATCTGCTGGGCGTCCGCCGGTCGCTGGCGGAGGCGCATCCGTGGCTGCCGGCGGCGCTGCTGAAGGCCTTCACCCGGGCGAAGGCGGTGGCCGAGCAGCGGCTGGCCGACACATCGGCCACCAAGGTCACGCTGCCCTTCGTCGAGGAGCAGCTGGCCCAGGCGCGGGCGCTGATGGGGCCGGATTTCTGGTCCTACGGCGTGGCGCCGAACCGCGCCACGCTCGACGCCTTCCTGCACCACCACCACGTCCAGGGCCTGTCCCCCCGTCGGCTGACGGTGGAGGAGCTGTTCCACCCGGCGACGCTGGAGACGGTGAAGGTCTGACCAGCCTCACGCGAAATGGCACGAGACCGTGCCGAACGGGCCGTAATCGGCGTGGAAGGTGTCGCCGGGGCGCGCCAGGATCGGCCGGATGAAGGAGCCGCTGAGGATCACCTGGCCGGGCTCCAGCGCCACGCCGTGCGGCGCCAGCTTGTTGGCCAGCCACGCCACCCCGGTGGCGGGGTGGTTCAGCACCGCGGCGGCGACGCCGGATTCCTCGACCTTGCCGTTGCGGCAGACGATCGCCGCGACCCAGCGCAGATCGGCCTCCAGCGGCCGGAACGGCCGGCCGCCGACGACGATGCCGGCATTGGCGGCGTTGTCCGAGATGGTGTCGGTGACCTTGCGCGTCGCCTGGGTGTCCGGGTCGAAGCGCTGGATCCGCGCATCCAGGATCTCCAGCGCCGGCACCACGAAATCGGTGGCGTTCAGCACGTCGAAGATGGTGCAGCCGGGGCCGGACAGCGGCCGGTTCAGGATGAAGGCCAGCTCGGCCTCCACCCGGGTCTCGATGAAGCGGCCGGCGGGGATGTCGCCGCCATCCGCGAAGGCCATGTCGTCCAGCAGCACGCCATGATCGGGCTCGTCGATCTTGACCGCGTCCTGCATCGCCCGCGAGGTCAGGCCGATCTTGTGCCCGATCACCCGCCGGCCCCGCGCCAGCTTGGCGGCAACCCAGGCTCGCTGGATGGCGTAGGCGTCCTCGACCGTCAGGCCGGGATAGTCCAGCGAGAACTGGCGGATCTGCCGGCGGGTCGTCTCCGCCTCATCCAGGCGGGCGGCGGCCGCGGCGATGGCCTGCTGGTCCAGCATCGACTACTCCGCCGCCACGGTGTCGCGGTTGGTGGCGAAGCCGGCCTGGGCGCCCAGCACCAGCGGCGGCAGCTTCAGCGATTCCTGCCACAGCAGACTTTCCATCGCGATGTTGAAGGGCTGGTCCTGCACCGTCAGCTCATAGACGTGCTCGTCATGCGAGGCGTGGTTGTGCACCGCCCAGCCGGGGGCCGACAGCATCAGGTCGCCGGCCTTCCAGGGATAGACCTTGCCCTCGACGGTGGAGCGGCCGCTGCCGGAGAAGTAGTAGTTGATGGCGGCCGAGATGTGCCGGTGCGGCCGGTCGACGATCTTCGGCGGCCGGATCGTCATGGTGGCGAAGAAGGCCGGGGTGGTGCCGTTGGTCCGTCCGGTCATCGGGTTGTACAGCAGGTACAGCCGGCGGCCGACATAGTCGCTGCCCAGCGCCTCCAGCTTGTCGAGGTTCTGCTTCACCGCCTGCCAGGGCCAATGCAGCGTCGGCGACTCGACGCTGGGCGGGTTGATCAGGGTCTCGTAGGGCATCAGCCACGACCCGTTGTCGAGCTGGAAGGTGCCGAACGGGTTGACCCGCTTGCCGTCGGCGACGGCATGGCCGCCGGCCTCGGTCACCGTCTTGGCCGGGGCCGGGTCGTCCTCGGCGAGGTGGATGTTCAGCCTCTCCAGCAGCGCGGCGTTGCTGTAGGTCAGCCGCGCCTGCAGGGCGCCGGTGGTGTTCTCATGGACATAGGGGACGTAGGACGGCGTGTTCCAGACGTCGTACTGACCGAACTCGATCCGCCGGCCGCCGATGACAGAGGTGCCGCCGCCCAGGATGCAGAAATTCACTTCGGTCGCGTTGTGCCGGTAGGCCAGGGTGGTCTCGCCCGGCTTCAGCACCAACAGCGTCACCTGGATGCCGGGCGCCAGGCCCAGCCCGGGTGCCGTCGACCGCGGATGGACGATCAGCGACTGGCGCCGCCCGTTCGCCGGCCGCGGCAGGTCCGCCAGCCGGGCGATCTCGGCGTCGATCGCCTCCTTCGGGATCACGACAGGCTCCCACAGGTCGAGATCGCCCTGCGCCGGCATGCCGGTCCGGTCGAGGAAGAGGGAGTCCTGGGTCATATGTGCGTCCCCTACAGGGTTGAAGTGACAGGCCATAGGCGCGGCGGGACGCGCTGCGGCGGGGTGAAGCTGCGGCCCTTGCCCAGCCGCCGCGCCAGGTCGAGGATCCGGGCGCCGAGCGCCAGGTCGGCCAGGCCGATGCCCATGGCCTTGAACAGGGTCAGGTCGGCATCGGGCGGGCGGGCGATGCCGTGCCGCACCAGCTGCGACAGCGGCCGGACGACGTCCCACGCCGCGTCGTCCGTGCCGAACCAGGTGATGAATTCGCGCGACAGGCGGCGGATCTGGGGCAGGCTGTCCACGGCCACCAGCCCGGCCCGGCCGAACACATCCTGGGCGAACTCCTCCCGCTCCGGCGTGATCGCGCCGACGGCGTTCAGATGCGTCCCCGGCGCCAGCATCGCGGCGCGCAGGAACGGTTCGCGGGCGCGGGTCGCCAGGTTGACGATCGCAGCACCTTCGACACAGCGCGCCGGGTTCGCGGCCAGCACGATCTCCGTATCGGGCAGGGCGGCGCGCAGGTCGGCGGCCATCGCCTCGGCATGCGCCGTGGTCGGGCTGAACACGCGGATGCGGCGCAGCGGCCGCACCGCCGCGACGGCCGCGACCTGGGGCAGGGCCTGCCGGCCGCTGCCGATCTGCGCCAGCTCGTCGGCGTCCGCCGCCGCCAGCAGCCGGGTGGCGACGCCGGTCATGCCGCCGGTGCGCAGCTGGCCCAGGGCAAAGGCCTCGACGATCGCCGCCAGGCCGCCGGTCTCGGCATGCCACAGCACCAGGATCGGCGTGGCGCCGCCCTCGGTGTGGGCCCAGACCTTGGCGCCGACCAGGCCCCGGCCTTCCATCGTCGCGCCGATCGCGTGCAGCGTGTGGCCGTCGCCCCATTCCACATGGGTCTTGACCATGGTCCGGGCGGCGCCGTCGGCCTCCAGCCGCAGGCCCTGTTCCAGCGCCTCGATCGCCTCGGCCATCGACAGCAGCTCGGCGACCTCGGCCTCGGCGATCCACAGCGGTGCGGCCATCCGGGGCCCGGTCATCCGGCGAACCCGTCTTCGAACACCGACGGCACCGGCGGCGCCAGGGCCAGGCTGTTGACCAGCAGGGCGTGCATGACGTAGCGGCCGATCACCATCAGCACCGCGACGGCGCCCTCCGGTCCCAGCACGCGCACGACGTCGCCCAGCAGAGGATTGGTGCCGCGGCCGTGCCGCTCCAGCGCCGCCAGCACGAAGGCCTGGACCACCGCTTCGGTCTCACCGATCGCGGCGGCGTCGGGGGCCAGCCGCTCGACCGCCGCGACCCAGTCTCGGCCGAAGCCCAGGCGGACGGACAGCCGCTCATGCTGGTTGCGCTCATAGGCATTGCCGGAGGCGACCGCCACGGTCAGGGCGATGGTCTCGACCACGCGCTTCGGCAGGCCGGCCTTGGCGGATTCGGTGAAGTCGACGAACGCCTTCAGCGCATCCGGCTGGTGGCCGGCGACCTTGAAGAATTCGCCGAGATAGCCGAGCCGCTTCACCCGCGGTTCCAGCGCCGTCCGCAAATCCTCCCGGAGATCCGGGAAATCGAGCCTGGGAATCTCGGCAGTCATGGCTGCGGCCTTCATCGGGAGAAGGCGATGGTAGGGGTGGCCGCGACGCGGGGTCCAAAGCAGAAGCTTTCTAGGAGCTAGAGCGATCCGGTTTCGCGCCCGGTCCCGGGCCGGCGCAATTCCGCTTTGTCGGCCAAGGGGGTTGCGGCAAGGTCGACGGGCATCACCGGGGATGTCGCCGATGGATCTGCGGCAGTTGCGGTATTTCGTGGGCGTGCTCGAAGCCGGCAGCTTCACCAGGGCGGCGGAGACGCTGCGCATCGCCCAGCCGGCGCTCGGGCTGCATATCCGCCGGCTGGAGGAGGAGCTGTCGGTCCAGCTGATGGTGCGGCATTCCCGCGGCGTCGAGGCGACGGAGGCGGGTCGGGTCCTGTTCGAGAACGCGCAGCGCATCCTGGCCGATGTCGATGCGACGGCGCGGGCGCTGCGCGACTTCAGCGGCCCGCCGCGCGGCCGGGTGACGCTGGGGCTGACGCCGAGCCTCAACG
Source organism: Inquilinus sp. CA228 (assembly GCF_052078665.1). Classification (NCBI taxonomy): domain Bacteria; kingdom Pseudomonadati; phylum Pseudomonadota; class Alphaproteobacteria; order Rhodospirillales; family Rhodospirillaceae; genus Inquilinus; species Inquilinus sp. CA228. The sequence goes on from NZ_JBQJIK010000035.1 coordinate 21,732, forward strand.
CCACGCTGGCCGCCGCCGTGATCCGCCGCTGCTCCGCCGAGCTGCCGCTGGTCTCGATCACCGTGGTCGAAGGGCTGAGCAGTGTCCTGGCGGAGTGGCTGTCGGCCGGGCGGATCGACATCGCCCTGGCCTACAACCTGCCGGAAAGCCAGGGCCTGGCCAGCGAACCCGTGCTGCGGGAGGATTTGTTCCTGGTGCGGCCGGCGGGCGACGGCGCCGACTATCCCGCCGAGATCCCGTTCGCCGAGCTGGCGGCGCATCCGCTGATCATGCCGGGGCTGCCCCACACCATGCGCCGGATGCTGGAGGACATCGCCGCGACGCAGAACGTCGCATTGCGGGTGGATTTCGAGATGCAGTCCGTTGCGACGGTGAAGGAACTGGTGGGGCAGGGCGTCGGCGCGACCGTGCTGCCCCTGGGGGCCGTGCGGCGCGAGGTCGAGCAGGGCCTGCTCCAGGCCCAGCGGATCGTCGCACCGGAGGTGACGCGGGTGATCCATCTTCTGCATTCCAGCCGTCGCCCGTTGTCGAAGGCGGAGGACGAGATCATGCGCGTCATCCTGGAGGTGGCCCGGGAGGTGGAGTCCGGTTCCGGCTGGACGATGTTGCGCCGGTGATCGCGTGGAATTGGTCCCAGATCCACTTGGCAGCGGAGTAGGCCAGGCGCCGGGCCGCCGAAGCCCTGGGGCCTTGCGGGTGGGTTATCCCTCAGGCCAGCCCCATCTCCTTCATGTCCTGGAACCGGTCGGCGATGCGCGGATGCAGCCGGCCGCCATCGGCCGCGCCGATCGCCACCAGCACCTCGTCCGGGCCGGGCGCGTCGGTGACCATGAGGTCGGCGGTGATGAAATGCGACCGTGCCCCGGTTACGCTCTTATGCGTCATCGGCACGGTCACGGTGACGCCGGCCGGTCCGCGGATGTTGCTGAAGTTCAGATAGGTGGTGCCGCCCACCGCGTCGCGGAACACATTGCCGAAGCGCAGCGTGTGGATCAGGGCCGAGGCGTGCTCGACCTCGCCGTTCAGGCCGACGACGGCGGCCTTGCCATAGGCCTCGATCCGGTCGGCCGGGATCAGCGCCAGCAGCCGGGCGACCAGGGTCTCGGCCAGCGGCGGCGCCAGGGCCAGCACCTCGGGCCGCAGGTTCTCGACGAAGCCGCGCCCGGCCCAGGGGTTGCGCAGCACCGCCGCGACCACGGCCATGGTCACGGGCCGGTCGCCGGCCTTGCCGCCCTCGATGAAGGTCTGCTCGGTGTGGGCGGCGATCTTGCGGATCTCGGGCGTCATGGCGGGGTCCCTGCGTCGGTTCAGCCGGTGTGGCGTCGCCGACGGTAGGAAGCCGCCGGACCTCGCGTCTTCCTCCGGTTCGGAGGAAGAGGGCGCTGAATTCCCCTCGGTCCGGAGGTAGAGTGGGATGCGGTCCCGCGCGTAAATCCGATATCGACCCCGGCTATGAGCCATTTGCCCTTGGACCATCGTTCGTTGCTGCGCGCGCTGCGGGACGCCGCCAGCCTGATCAATTCGAGCGGCGACCTCGACACCATGCTGCATCACCTGGTCTATGCCGCCTGCCACCACGGCACCTGGGCGATGGGCGCGGTGATGAGCATCGACCGGGACAACGGCTACGCCCATGTGGTGGCGCGGCACGACCCGACCCTGATCCCGAACCGGCTGGAGAACCGCTGGGCGCTGGCCACCAGCCCGGCCCTGGTGGCGCTGACCCGGAACGAGCCGGTGGTGATCGCCGACGCCTTCGCCTCCGAGGAGTTCCCGGGCTACCGGCAGGAGGCGCATCAGCGCGGCTATCGCACCGTGGTGGTGTTGCCGATGGGCTGCAGCGACGATGCCGGCCGGCCGATGGTGCTGACCGCGCAGTCGCGCAGCGTGGTCGCGGTGACCGAGGATGACCTCGCCTTCCTCGGCACCATCGTCCATCTCGGCGCCATCGCCGTCGACAAGGCACACCGGCTGCGGGCGGAGCATCAGGCCGCCGAGCGGCTGCAGAGGGTGCTGGCGGTCAACGCGTCGCTGATGGAGCAGGTGCTGGCCGATGGCGACGTCGCCTCCGCCGCGGCGATGATCGGCGAGGTCTTTCCCGACCCGATCGCGGTGGTTGACCTGACCGCCAACCTGGTCGTCGCCGGGCGGTCGCCGCGGCCCGAGACGCTGGACGATTCGGCTTGGCAGAATGCCGCCCGGACCACGCTCAGCCGGCCGCTGGTGAAGGCGGCACGGGCGGCGGTCGACCAGCCGCGCGACGAGCCCTGGGATCTGCTGCTGGAGCATGGTCCCGGGCGGTTCAAGGTTTCGGCGCGGATCGAGCCGCTGGTGATCGACCGCGAGGCGGTCGGCGCCCTGATGGTGTTCCCGCGATCGAACGATGTCGGCGACCTCGACCACCTGCTGCTGGACAGCGCCAAATTCGCCCTCAGCGTCCAGCTGATGCGCGGCTTCATCCGCTTCCGGACGGAGGCGCAGACCCTGACCGACCTGGTCTCGGAGATCGTCGAGCAGCGCTGGCGCGACCCGGCCGATGTCGCGGCGCGGGCGCTGCGCCTGGGCTTCGACCTGGCGATGCCCGCCAGGCTGGTCGCGATCGGCCTGCCCGGGCCCCGCCGGCCGGGTGTCGCCGCCGGGATCGAGCTGCTGCGGTCGGTGGCCCGCATCGCGCAGGAGCAGCACGCCCGCGCCGTGACCGTCGCCCTCGACGACCTCGTCCTGTCCCGCCTGCCGGCCGAGGGCGACAGCGAGGAGCCGGCTCGGCGGCTGATGCACCGCATCGTCGAGGAGGCAAAGCTGGTGCTGGACGACACGCCGATCCTGGTCGCCAGCAAGCTGTGCCCCGGCCTGGCCGACCATCCGGCCGCCTGGGCCCAGTGCCGGCGCATGATCGACCTGGCCCGGCGCTTCAAGCGGCGCGGCGTGCTGACGGCGCAGGATTTCGGGCCGTTCCCGGTGCTGCTCTCGGCGGCGGACACGGAGGAGGTGCAGGGCTTCGTCGACGGCGCCATCGGCGCCGTGGCCCGGCACGACCGCAAGCACGGCACCGCCTATGTCGAGACGCTGTCCCGCTATCTCGACCAGGGCTGCCGCACCCAGGCCTGCGCCGATGCGATGGGGCTGCACGTGACCACGCTGCGCTACCGCCTGGCCCGGATCCAGGAGCTGTTCGGCATCGAGCTGGACACGCCGGAGCGGCGCTTCTCGCTCGAGCTCGCCATCCGCTTGCACGCCATGGTTCGGGACCGCGCCGCACAAGACTGACGCGGCCGGCGGTTGCTCCGTCGGATAGGAGCATCCTCCCTCTGCTTCCTCCAGACCGGCGGAAGATCGGCCCGGCGGGGCCGCCTAGCCTTCCGACAGATCGAGGGAGGCTCCGCGGATGTCCGCACCAGCAGACCACAGCCCGCCAGACCAAAGCCCGATTGACGCGGTCGAGCTGCGCCGCGCCTTCGGCACCTTCGTCACCGGGGTGACGGTCGTCACCACCTGGGACGAGACCGGCGCGCCGCGGGGCATGACCGCGAACTCCTTCACCTCGGTGTCGCTCGACCCGCCGCTGCTGCTGGTCTGCGTCGGCAAGGGCGCGGCCAGCTATCCCGCCTTCGCGGCGTCGCCCGCCTTCGCCGTCAACCTGCTGCACGAGGCGCAGACGGACGTGTCGTCGCTGTTCGCCTCGAAGTCGCCGGAGAAGTTCCGGGCGGTGTCGCACGACACGGTGCACACCGGGGCGCCGGTGCTGACCGACTGCATGACCTGGTTCGACTGCAGCGTGCACGACCGGGTCGAGGCCGGCGACCACATGGTGCTGATCGGCCGGGTCCAGGCCTTCGGCACCAGCGCCTCGGCCCCGCTCGGCTTCTGCCGGGGGCGCTACGCCGCGGTCAAGGACCCGCTGCCCGCCGGCTGGTCGCCGTCGCACCGGATGGTGGTCGGCTACCTGATCGAGGATGACGGCCGCATCCTGCTGCGCGCCGACGGGCGCGGCGGCTGGGGCCTGCCCACCGCCCGCCGGCGCCAGGCCGGCGCCGCGATCGACCTGGACGACCAGGGCGCGCTGGCCCTGCGCGCCGACGCCACCTTCCTCTATTCGGTGTTCGACGTCGGCGACAGCGACCCCGGCTTCATCATCTATCGCGGCCGGCTGGAGGGGGAAGCCGCGGCGCTGCCCCCCGACCTGCGCTTCTTCCCGGCCGACGACCTGCCCTTCGACGCCATCCCGGTGCGCGAGGTCCGGTCGATGCTGCGCCGCTACCTGCGTGAGCGCGGCGCCAGCCGCTTCGGCATCTACATCGACTCTCCCGATGGCGGCCGGGTCGCGATGATCGACGGCGACGCCCGCCCCTGGCAGCCGGCCGACGCCGGCACTCCCTGATCCTCATTCCCGACGGATGAAACCATGACCCGCACTGTGCAGAGCATCGAGGGAACGCGGCTGGGCCTGTTCATCGGCGGCCGCGGCGTCGCCCCGAAATCCGGCCGGTACCTGGCGAGCTACGACCCGACCACGGCCGAGCCCTGGCACGAGGTCGCCGATGCCGGGGCCGAGGATGTCGACGACGCCGTGCGCGCCGCCCAGGCCGCCTTCGTCGACCCCGCCTGGCGCCGCCTGACCCAGACCGACCGCGGCCGTCTGGTGCGCCGGCTGGCCGAGCTGCTGCTGCAGCATGCCGACGACCTGGCGCGGATCGAGACGCGCGACAACGGCAAGCTGCTGCGCGAGATGCTGGCCCAGCTGCGCGCCATGCCGGACGCCTACCAGTATTTCGCCGGCATGGCCGACAAGCTGCAGGGCGATACCATCCCGGTGAACAAGCTCGACATGCTGAACATCACGCTGCGCGAACCGATCGGCGTGGTCGGCATGATCACGCCCTGGAACTCGCCGCTGATGCTGCTGACCGGCACGCTGGCGCCATGCCTGGCGATCGGCAACACCGTGGTGATCAAGCCGTCGGAGCACACCTCGGCCTCCACCTTGGCGCTGGCCGAGATCGTGATGGAGGCCGGGTTCCCGGCCGGGGTGGTCAATGTGGTGACCGGCCACGGCGCCACGGCGGGGGAGGCGCTGACCCGCCACCCCGGCCTGGCCAAGATCGTGTTCACCGGCAGCACCGCCACCGGCAAGCGCATCGCCGCCAACGCCGCGTCCCAGCTGGTGCCCTGCCAGATGGAGCTGGGCGGCAAATCCCCCCATGTCGTGTTCTCCGACGTCGACCTGGACCGCGCCGTCAACGGTGTCGTCGCCGGCGTCTTCGCCGCGGCGGGCCAGACCTGCATCGCCGGCTCCCGCTGCTTCGTCGAGGCCGGGCTGCACGACCGCTTCCTGGAGGCGCTGGTGGAGCGCACCCGGCGCATCCGCATCGGCCGGCCGGAGGATGACGAGACCGAGATCGGCCCGCTGGCCCTGGCGGCGCAGCTGGACAAGGTCGAGACCTATGTCGGCACCGGCGTCACCGACGGCGCCCGGGTCGCGATCGGCGGCCGCCGGCCGCAGCGCGACGACCTGGCGCGCGGCTGGTACTACGAGCCGACGGTGCTGGCCGAGGCCCGCAACGACATGCGCTTCATGCGCGACGAGATCTTCGGCCCGGTGGTCGGCGTGGTGCCGTTCCGGGACGAGGAAGAGCTGATCGGCCTGGCCAACGACACCCGCTACGGCCTGGCCGCCGGCATCTGGACGCGGGACATCGACCGCGCCCTGCGCTTCGCCCGCAATGTCGACGCCGGCACGGTGTGGATCAACACCTACCGCTCCGCCGCCTACATGTCGCCGAATGGCGGCTTCAAGGAGAGCGGCTACGGCCGCCGCGGCGGCTTCGAGGTGATGCGGGAGTTCTCGCGCCTCAAGAACGTGGTCATCGACCACTCCGGCGCCACCCAGGACCCCTTCGTCATCCGCCTGCGCTGAGACCGGCGCCCAAACCTTCCGTGATGGGGAGAGCGACCCGATGAAGTTCGCCGTTTCGATCAACCTGGAGCGCTTCAGCCCGTCGCGCGACATGCAGACCGTGCTGGCCGAGGCGCTGGCGCTGGTGCAGATGGCCGATGCCGGCGGTTTCGAGACCGTCTGGACCGCCGAGCACCACACCATCGAATGCACCATCGCGCCGAACCCGTTCAACACCCTGACCTGGTTCGGCCACCACACCGACCGGATCCGCCTGGGCACGGCGACGCTGGTCGCCCCCTATTGGGACCCGATCCGCCTGGCCGGTGAGGCGGCCTTGTGCGACCAGCTGACCGGCGGGCGGCTGGAATTCGGCATCGCCCGCGGCTCGTACCAGTACGAGTTCGACCGGATGGCCGGCGGCATGCCGCAGCAGGAGGGCGTGGCCTATCTGAAGGAGATCGTGCCGGCGGTGAAGGCGCTGTGGGCCGGCGACTACGCGCATGAGGGCAAGTACTGGCGCTTCCCGCTGGCGACCGCGGTGCCGAAGCCGCTGCAGCAGGGCCACCCGCCGATCTGGGTCGCGGCCCGCGACCCCGGCACCTTCGACTGGGCCGTCGGCATCGGCGCAAGCATCCTGTCGACGCCGCTGTCGGCCCCGCCGGCCGAGGTCGGGGTGCTGGGCGAGAAGTTCCGCAAGGCCGTCGCCGACCATCCGGAAGTGCCGCGGCCGCGGCTGATGATGCAGCGCCGCACCTGCGTCTATGCGCGGCCGGAGGATTGGGAGGTGCCGGTCCGCCACAGCACGGATTACGGCCGCTATTTCGAGAACCTGTTCCAGAATCTCGGCACGGTGAAGAACGGCTTCCCGGAGGCGGTGCCCTACGAGACCGTGGCCAACCGCGCCAACTACGACCCGAACAGCATCCGCGAGAACCTGATGTTCGGCACGCCGGACGAGGTGATCGAGAAGCTGATGGTCTACGAGGCGGCGGGGGTGGACCAGTACTGCCTGGGCCTGTCCTTCAACCTGCCCTTCGAGCTGCAGAAGCAGACCCTGTCGCTGTTCATCCGCGAGGTCATGCCGGTCTTCGCCGGACGCGAGGCGTCCCGCGCGACGCCATCCAGCAGGCTGGCGGTGGCGGTCTAGAAGATGCCGGTGGCCCTGCATCACCGGATCGACGGCACCGGCACCCGCCCGCTGGTGCTGGTGCACGGCGTCGGGTCGTATCTGGAGGCCTGGGACGGCGTCGTCGCCGCGCTGGCACCGCAGTTCCGCATCCTGCGCTTCGACCTGCGCGGCCACGGGCAGTCGGAGCGGGTGAGGGGGCGGTACGAGATCGACGATTTCGTCGGCGACCTGCTGCGCCTGGCCGACCGCGAGGGCTTCGGCCGCTTCGACCTGGCCGGCTTCTCGCTCGGCGGGCTGGTGGCCCAGCGCACCGTCCTGGCGCATGGCGACCGGGTGCGGCGGCTGGTGCTGCTCAGCACCGTTGCCGGGCGGACGGATGAGGAGCGGCAGCGGGTGCGCGCCCGGCTGGCGGCGCTGCAGCGCGGCGAGGCCGGGTCGCATTACGACGCCTCGGTCGGGCGCTGGTTGACCGAGGCCTTCCAGGCGGCGCATCCGGAGCTGCTGCAGCGGCTGCGCGAGCGCAATGCCGCCAACGACCCGGACTGCTACGCCGCCGCCTACCGGCTGCTGGCCGAGACCGATCTGGGGGACCAGCTTCCTCTCATCCGGCACCCGACCCTGGTGGCGACCGGTGCGGACGACCAGGGCTCGAACCCGCGCATGGCGCGCTTCATGCACGAGCGCATCGCCGACTCGCGGCTCGAGATCCTGCCCGGCCTGCGGCACTCGATCCTGGTCGAGGCGCCGGATCTGGTGGCCGGGCTGATGCGCGACTTCCTGGTCTCCGACGAGGCCAACCAGAGGACGGGAGAGTCCGCATGATCGTCGAGGAGCGGATCTACCGCATCAAGCCCGGCCGGATGCAGCGCTACCTGCAGCTGGTGCGGGAGGAGGGGCTGGCGATCCAGCGGCCGATCCTCGGCCACCTGATCGGGTACTTCCACACCGAGATCGGGCCGCTGAACCATGTCGTCCACCTGTGGGGCTACGCCGACCTGAACGACCGGGCCGAGCGGCGCCGGCGCCTGGCCGCGGATCCCGCCTGGCAGGCCTTTCTGGTGAAGCTGACCGAGACCCTCGACACGACCGAGAACCGCATCCTGGTGCCGACGGATTTCTCGCCGCTGCGCTGAGGCTTGCTCCTGTTCGTAGGAGCGGCCGGCCGCGGGTTCCGCCGCAACGCCGGAAGACGAAGGCGCCGGATCTCGGCCCCAATGATCCATGGCAAGCAAGGCCCACCGGCGCAACGGCGGGCAGCAGACAGACAGGGTGGTGACAGTGACGGACCGGATCCTGATCGAGCACCTGTACAAGGTCTTTTCCGACGCGCCGCGGCCGGCGCTGCAGCGTCTGGCCGCCGGCGCCAGCAAGGAGCAGGTGCTGGCTGAGACCGGGCTGGTGGTCGGGCTGAACGACGTCTCGCTCTCGGTCCCGGCCGGGGCGATCTACATGGTCATGGGCCTGTCGGGCTCCGGCAAATCCACCCTGGCGCGCTGCATCAACCGGCTGATCGAGCCGACCGCCGGCCGCATCCTCTTGGATGGCGACGACATCGTCGCCGCCGATGACGGCCGCCTGCGCGACCTGCGGCGGACCCGGGTGTCGATGGTGTTCCAGCACTTCGCCCTGCTGCCGCACCGGACGGTGCTGGAGAATGTCGAATTCGGCCTGAAGCTGCGCGGCATCGCCGCCCGGCCGCGCCGCCAGAAGGCGGAGGAGATCCTGGCCGTGGTCGGGCTGGCGCGCTGGGGCCACCATCTGCCGAGCGCACTCAGCGGCGGCATGCGCCAGCGTGTCGGCCTGGCCCGGGCCCTGGCGACGGACGCCGACGTGCTGATCATGGACGAGGCGTTCAGCGCCCTCGACCCGCTGATCCGCACCGAGATGCAGGACGAGCTGCTGCGGCTGCAGCGCACGCTGCACAAGACCATCCTGTTCATCACCCATGATTTCCAGGAGGCGCTGAAGCTCGGCACCCGCATCGCCATCATGGCCGACGGCGCCGTGGTGCGCGAGGGCACGCCGCAGGAGATCGTGACCGATCCGGGCAGCGACTACGTCGCCGCCTTCACCCGCGAGGTCGACCGGTCGCGGCTGTTCGACGCCCGCTCGGTGATGGTCGACGCCCGGCCGATCGTGGCCCGCGCCGACGGCACGGTCGAGCTGGCCGGCGCGTCCGGGCCCGGCCAGTCCTTCGTGGTCGACGATGCCGGCCGGCTGATCGGCACGGTCGCCGCCGCCGACCTGCCGCGGCTGCAGCAGGGCATCGCCCTGCGCAGCCTGGCCTCGGCCGACTGCGCCACGGTGCCCGGCCATGCCCGCCTGGCCGACATCGCCGGCGCCTGCAGCGGCAGCCAGCCGGTGGCCGTGATCGACGAGGACGGCCGCCTGCTCGGCCGCGTCGAGCCCAGCCGGATCCTCGCCCGCATCGCGGCCCCGGCCGCCCCACTCCAGCCCTGACGGAGCCGACGGTCCCATGTTCAGCGCCGACGACCTCTATGTCCTGCCGGTCGACAAGTGGATCCAGGCCGGCGTCCAGTGGATGTCGCAGAATCTGCGGCCCTTCTTCCAGCTGGTGAAATGGCCGGTCGAGCACCTGCTCGGCCTGATCGAGCAGACTCTGCAGGGCATCCCGTTCCCGGTCTTCGTCCTCCTCGCCGGGCTGATCGCCTGGCGGCTGTCGACCCGCGGCATCGCCCTGTTCACGGTCATCGCCCTGGTGGTGATCGCCTTCACCGGCGTCTGGACCGAGGCGGTGACGACCCTGGCGCTGATCACCACCGCGATCGTGCTGTGCGTCTGCATCAGCATCCCGATCGGCATCCTCTGCGCCCGCAGCGACACGGTCTGGCGTGTGATCCGGCCGATCCTGGACGTGATGCAGACGACGCCGACCTTCGTCTACCTGGTGCCGATCGTGATGATGTTCGGCGTCGGCACCGTGCCGGGCGAGGTGGCGGTGATCATGGCCGCGGCGCCGCCGCTGATCCGCTTCACCAATCTCGGCATTCGCATGGTCGACCGCGAGATGGTCGAGGCCGGCCTGGCCTTCGGCGCCACCGGCCGGCAGCTCTTGTGGGAGGTGCAATTGCCGCTGGCCATGCCGACCATCCTCGGCGGCCTGAACCAGACCGTGCTGACCGCCATGGTGATGTCGGTGGTGGTCGCCATGATCGGCGCGGAAGGGCTCGGCCTGGTGGTGCTGCAGGGCCTCGGCCGGCTCGATGTCGGCCGGGCCGCGGTCGGCGGCCTCGCCATCGTGCTGCTGGCCATGACGCTCGACCGCATCACCCAGTCGGTCGCCAAGTCGAAGGGCGGCAAGGCCTCGCCGCTGCGCGCCGCGCTGCTGCGCCTGCTCGGCGGGCAGGGCGCCGTGCAGCCGGTCGGCGGGCAGGCAGCGCGCCCGACCTGACATCGTCCCAACCAAGCAACAACAGAACTCGGAGGCACATCATGGTTTCCAGACCGGGCGCGCGCGCCCTCATCTCCGCCGTGGCCCTGGCCGCGGTCCTGGCCGGGACGGCGCTGCCGGCCATCGCCGCGGACGAGCTGCCGGGCGCCGGCAAGACCGTCCGCCTCGCCCAGGACGACAGCCTCGGCGGCAACTACGTGCAGGACCAGATCCTGCTCTCGGCGCTGCAGAAGCTGGGCTACGACGTCGATCTCAGCACCATGAACGGCACGCTGTTCTTCCAGGCCGCGTCGCAGGGCGACGTCGACATGGGGCCGGACGTCACCCTGCCGCAGCGCGAGCCGGGCTACCGCAAGGTGGAGAAGCAGCTGGCGGTGGTCGGCGATGGCGGCATCATCGGCGGCGGCATCAACGGCTACCTGATCGACAAGAAGACCGCCGACGCCCACGGCATCACCCGCGTCGACCAGTTGAAGGACCCGAAGATCGCCGCGCTGTTCGGCGCCGATGGCAAGGCGCAGCTGATCGGCTGCGACCCGGGCTGGAGCTGCGGCGACGTGATCGAGCACCAGGTCAAGGCGTTCGGTCTCTCGGACACCGTCCACATCGTCCGCGGCAAGTACGAGGCGCTGATGGGCGAGACCGTGGCCCGGGTGCAGCGCGGCGAGCCGGCGCTGTACTACACCTGGAGCCCGTCCTGGGTGAACGACGCCCTGGTGCCGGGCAAGGACGTGGTCTGGCTGCCGACGCCCTTCGAATCCCTGCCCGAGGGCATGCCGCCGATCAAGACGGCGCTGGTTCCCGGCGTGGTCGGCTGCGCCGGCGGCCAGGACCCGTGCCGCATGGCGCTCGGCGAATGGAACTACCGCACGGTGATCAACCGCGACTTCCTGGCCCAGAACCCGGCGGTGAAGAAGCTCGTGGAGGTCGTCCGCTGGCCGCGCGAGACCTGGGTGGCCTGGGAGGGGTCGCTGAACAAGGTCGGCAGCAGCAACCGCGACATCCGCAAGCTGGCCGACGACTGGATCGCCGCCAATCAGGCCGAGTTCGACGGCTGGGTCGAGCAGGCGAAGGCCGCCCGGTAGCCGATCACGTCAGGGGACACCGGCCCCTATGTCGGCGCAGCCTCGTCGCCCAGGGCGGACCGCGCGGCGTGGTCGACATGCTCGATCGCCGCCCGGCGCGCCTCCTCGGTGTTCCGGCGCCGGATCGCCTGCACCAGCACGTCGATCTCCTTGATGCTCTGCTGCTGGCGCTGCTTGCGCACCAGCGAGCGCGCCCGCAGGCTGGAGGTGCGCAGCACCAGCCGGGTGATCATGTCGAAGGCGATGGGATTCTCGGCGCCGGAGCAGATCCGGTCGTAGAAGGCCCGCTTGGCGCTCAGCATCTGTTCCAGGATGCCGCCGCGATAGGCCTTCTTCAGGGCCTCGGCGTCGCGCTCCAGCGCGGCGAGCTGGACGTCGCTGGCCTTCTCGATGAACTGCTCGACCACCAGCGCCTCCAGGACCGAGCGCAGGCGGTAGATGTTCCGGGCGTCGTCGATCGAGACGGCGCTGACCGACAGGCCGCGATTCGCGATGTAGCCCAGGATCCCCTCGGCCTGGAGCTCGCGCAGCGCCTCGCGCAGGGAGGTGCGGCTGACGGAAAGCTGTTCGCACAGATCCTTCTCGACCAGCCGCGCCCCGGGCTCCAGCACCCCGGTCTCGATCGCGCTGCGCAAGGCGGCGATGATCTTGTTGCGCAGGGGCGCGGATTGCTGCTGCACCGGCGCCAGCCGCCTGTCGAGAACCTTGTCCGTCATTCCGCTTCTGCTGTTCTTCGCTCTCGTCTCGGGCAGCCGGACTCCGGCAACCCGCAGAGAGACTATATCGGCGGCCGGCGGTTTGGAATTCGGCTCCGGGGATGCGGGTTTTGCGCCCATCGCGAGATCTCCATTGCCGGCGCCCCGGCTGGTCATGTCTTCGGTTTCTCGGCCGCCCGGACCGGCGTCTCCGGCTTCAGCCCGCCGCGCCGCCGGGCGAAGGTCTGGTCGCCGGTCGCCCGCCAATTCCCGGCGACGGCGGCCTCGGCGAAGCCGGTCCATTCCGGCGCCCAGTCGCCCAGATCATAGCCGTGCCAGGGCGGCTGCGGCGCGATCCGGGGCAGGGCCAGCTCCTCCCAGATCGCCTTGGCCCGGGTCATGTATTCCTCCGCCGGCAGGGCCAGCGGCGGCATGTCGTGCTTCAGCGTGGCGTCGATCAGCAGCGTGCCCTCCAGCGCGCCGCGCCCGGATTTCGGGCCGTGGCCGCTCGATCGGTAGGGGGTGACCAGCAGGTCCTCGCTGAAATCCGACCGGTAGGCCAGGGACCAGAAGATGGCGTCGGCATTCTCGGGGTTGATGTCCTCCGACACCGCGATCACCAGCTTGCCGCATTGCGCCTGCAGCGTGGCGGCGCCCTGCAGGCCGCGCCACACCTCCGGCTTCGGCGTGCCCCGCGCGAACTGCAGGAAGATCGCCTTGCGCAGGTTGGTCAGCGGCTCGTGCATGACGACCCGCTTGATGCCGCGGATGCCCAGCACCTGCTTCAGGTGCTGCAGGAACATCGGCTCATAGGCGACCTTCTTCAGCACCGAGGATTCGCTCGGCGTCACCTGGCTGACGATCGACACGAAGACCGGCCGGCGCTTGCGGGTGATCGCCGTCACCCGCATCGACATGTTGAAATCCTCCAGCGCGACATGGCCGTGGCTCTCGCCGAACGGGCCTTCCGGCTCCAGCAGGTCGGTGTCGATCAGCCCCTCGATCACGATCTCGGAATCGGCCGGCACGACGAGGTCGATGGTCTTGCAGTGCACGGTGCGCACGGGCCGGCCCATCAGGCCGCCGGCCACCGCCATCTCGTCCTGGTCGATCGGCAGCTTCTGCGGGCCGGTGAACAGCACCGCCGGGGCGCAGCCGATGACGATGGCGCAGGGCATCGGCTGGCCCAGCGCCTTGTATTTCTGCCAGTGGAGATAGCCGCCGGCGCCGCTCAGCCGCGTCGCCATGCGGACACCCAGCCGGTCGTCGGCCTTCAGCTGCGCCCGGTAGGTGCCCATGTTCTGGATGCCGTTCTCCGGGTCGCGGGTGACGCAGAGCGTGGCGGTCAGATACGGGGCGGCGTCGAAGCCGGGGGTCGAGATCGGCACCGGCAGGTGGCCCAGGCCGCCGCCCGGCGTCGCCAGGTCCGCGCCGGTCAGCACCACCTCCTGGCACGGCGCCTCCGTGACCAGCACCGGCTCGATCGGTGCCGCCATGGCCTTGACCCAGACATCCCCGATCTGCTCCACCGGCACGCCCAGCCCGGCGGCATAGATGGCGGGCGAGGCCGCCAGGCCGCCGACCACGACCGGGATGTCATAGGCCTCCCCCCTGGCGCCGACCACATTGGTGAATAGGAAGGCGCGCCGCTCGGTCTCGTGCAGCCCGCCCTGGAACTGCCAGCGGGCCAGGGGGTGCAGCTCCGAATCCTTGTCGATCGGGCGGTCGATGCGGGTCAGCAGGCCCAGCTGCTCCAGCCGGGCCAGATGCTCCTGCAGATCCGACGGCGCACTCTGCGGAATCGAAGCACTCATGGTCGGCCTCCTGGGATGCGGGGATGCATCCATCTCATTTGTAGGATCTCGCCTCGCCCATGGCGTCGACGGCGCGGCGCGCCATCACCAGGACGAGGTTGGCACGGTACGCCGGCGTGCCGTTCTGGTCGGCCAGCATCAGCTCCGGGTCGATGCGGCAGTCAGCCAGCGCTCCGCTGCTAAAGTCGCGCGCCAGCACATCCTCCAGCTCGCGGGGGCGAAACACGCCGCCCGAGCCGGCTCCGGTCACGGCCACCCGCACCGCGCCGCGGGTCCGCGTCACGAAGGCGGCGGCGATGGCGAAGCGCGAGGCGGGGCTTCGGAACTTGGCATAGCCGGCCGAATCCGGGATCGGGCAGGCGATCCGGGTGATGATCTCGCCCGGCCCCAGCGCGGTCTCGTACAGGCCGGTGAAGAAGTCCTCGGCCGGGATCCGGCGGCGATCGGTCACCACTATGGCGCCCAGGGCCAACACCGCGGCCGGATAGTCCGCCGCCGGGTCGTTGTTGGCGACCGATCCGCCGATCGTGCCGCGATGCCGGACATGGCGGTCGCCGATCGATCCGGCCAGGCCGGCCAGCGCGGGAATGTGCCGGCGCACGAGAGGCGACGCCGCGGTCTCGGCGTGCCGGGTGGCGGCGCCGATCGACAGGATGCCGTCGCCTGCCTCGATCCCCTGCAGCTCCTCGATCCGGCCGAGGTCGATCAGGTCCGACGGCTGCCGCAGGCCCAGCTTCATGGTCGGCAGCAGCGTGTGCCCGCCGGAGAGATAGGACGGGTCCTCCTGCTCGGCGAACAGCCGGGCCGCCTCGGCGACGCTGACCGCGCGATGGTACCGGACGGGGTGCATCCTCAGCCTCCTATTCCGCGGCGAGGGACGACGGGCCGCGCATCTCCTCCGCGGCCGCCAGGATGGCTTTGACGATGTTGTGGTAGCCGGTGCAGCGGCACAGATTGCCTTCCATCTCCTCGCGCACGATCTCGGCCGTCAACTCTCCGGGATGGCGCTCGATCAGGTCCACCGCGGCCATGATCATGCCGGGCGTGCAGAAGCCGCATTGCAGCGCGTGATGCTTCCGGAAGGCCAGCTGCACCGGGTGCAGCGCCTCGCCCGTGGCCAGGCCTTCGATGGTGGTGACGGCGCAGCCATCGGCCTGGGCGGCCAGCACGGTGCAGGACTTCACCGACACCCCGTCCAGGCGCACGACGCAGCAGCCGCACTGGGTGGTGTCGCAGCCGACATGGGTGCCGGTCATGCCCAGCGTCTCGCGCAGGAAATAGGCCAGGAACTGATGGTCCTCGACCTCGCGGGCAACGAGCGTTCCGTTGATCGTCATGGACACGAATGCCATGGGGTGGCCCTCCTCAGTTAGCCACGCCGGCACGGCCGGCCTGGATGGCGGTCCAGATCTTCACCGGCGTCGCCGGCATGTCGATATGCGGCGCCCCGAACGACGACAGCGCGTCCTCGATGGCGCTCATGATCACCGCCGGCGCCGGTGTGGTGCCGCCCTCGCCGCCGGCCTTCACCCCGAACGGGTTGGTCGGCGACAGCACCTCGACGATCTGCGTCTTGAACGACGGCATGTTGTCGAAGCGCGGCATGCCGTAATCCATGAACGAGCCGCTGATCGGCTGCCCCGAAGTCTCGTCGATGGTGCAGTGCTCCCACAGCGCCTGGCCGACGCCCTGGGCGATGCCGCCATGGGTCTGCCCGTGCACGATCAGCGGGTTGATGCAGCGCCCGACATCGTCGACCGTGGAATAGCGCGTGATCTCCAGCCCGCCGGTGTCCGGGTCGATCTCGATCTCGCAGACGCAGGCACCGTTCGGGAAGACCGGGGTGTGCATCTCGTTGTCGCGGCGCACCCGCAGCCCGCCGCGCAGATCCTCCGGCAGGCCAGGGTCCTCGGCATGCCGGGCCAGATCGAACCAGGACAGGCTGCGGTTGCTGCCCTCGACCCGGAACAGCCCGTCCTCGAACTGGATCGCCTCGGCCGGTGTGCCCGACAGATGCGCGGCCAGGCGCTGCGCCCTGGCGATCAGGTCCTCGGACGCCAGGGCCAGCACGGTGGCGGCGTGCCGCATCGAGCGGCCGGAATGGGTGCCGCCGCCGGCGCTGACCACGTCGGTGTCGCCGAGCGTGATGGTGACGGCGTCGAACGGCACGCCGAGCAGGTCGGCCGTCACCTGCGCGAAGCTGGTCTCGTGGCCCTGGCCGGCCGGCTGGGTGCCGATCACCACCTCGACCTTGTGGTCCGGCGTGACGATGAGGTCGGCCCGCTCCCTCGGCGTGCCGATCGAGGATTCGACGTAGTTGGCGAAGCCCAGGCCCATCAGCTTGCCCCGGGCGCGGGCATCGGCGCGGCGCTGCTCCGCGCCCTGCCAGTCGGCCAGCGCCAGGATGCGGTCCATGCTGGCCTCGTACTCGCCGCTGTCATAGGTCGACCCGACCGCGTTGCGGTACGGAAACCGCTCCGGCGCCACCAGGTTGCGGCGGCGCAGGTCCAGCCGGTCGAAGCCCAGCTCCCGCGCCGCCTTGTCGATCAGCCGCTCGATCGCGAAGGTCACCTCCGGCCGGCCCGAGCTGCGATAGGCCTGGGTCGGCATCGTGTTCGAGAACACCGCCCATGAGCGCAGCGTCGCGAACGGGATGTCGTAGGACCCGGTGATCAGGCCCGAGCCCTTGCTCAGCGGCGACAACGACACGCAGCGGGCGCCGACATTGCTGAGATTCGAGGCCCGCATCGCCAGGAACTTGCCGGTCTCGTCGAGGGCCAGGGACACCTCGGTGACGAGGTCCCGGCCCTGGTAGTCGGTCAGGAAGCATTCCGACCGCTCGGCCCGGAACTTGACCGGCCGGCGGAGCGTCTTCGAGGCCCACAGGACCAGGCCGAATTCGACATAGGCGCGGTTGCGCGTGCCGAAATTGCCGCCGACATCGAAGGACAGGACGCGCAGCTTCTCCGGCGCCTCGCCCAGCACCTCGGCCAGCTCCCGCTTCTGCCGCACCGCGCCGCCGCTGCCGGCATAGAGCGTGTAGCGGTCGGTCGCGGCATCGTAGGCGCCGAGCGCGGCGCGCGGCTCCAGCGGCACGCCGGTGACGCGGCCGATATGGACCTTCATGCCGACCACGTGCCGGGCCCGGGCGAAGGCGGCCTCGGTCTCCTCGACATCGCCGAAGCTGCTGTCGACCAGGACATTGTCCGGCAGCTCGTCCCACACCCGCGGGGCGTCGGGTTCGGCCGCGGCCGAGGTGTCTGCCACCCAGGGCAACTCCTCGTAATCGACCAGCACCGCCTCGGCCGCCGCCCGGGCCTGGTCCCGGGTCTCGGCGACGACCATGGCGACGGCCTCGCCGACATGGCGGGCCCTGTCGGCCGGCAGCAGCATGTGCGGGCCGATGAAGACGGGCGTGCCGCCGCGCCCGGTCAGCTTGACGTCGAACTGCGTGGACGGGACCGGGTTGTGCGGGATCGGCTTCAGCCCGTCCCGCAGGCAGTCGGCCCCGGTGAAGACGCCCAGCACGCCGGGCAGGGCCGCGGCCTCCCCGGCGTCGATCGAGACGATGCGGGCATGCGGGTAGGGCGACCGCACCATCGCCGCCCAGGTCTGGCCGGGCAGGCTGAAGTCGTCGCTGAACCGGCCCTTGCCGGTGATCAGGCGCAGATCCTCCTTCCGTTCCAGCGGCTTGCCGACCGCCTTGAATGTCCGCTCGCTCAGCACAGGGAGGGCCTCCAGCAGCAACCTCATCTCGCAATATTGTATGACTGTATGACAATAATCCAAAATGGATCAATCCTTTCCCGACGCTCCGGCGTCGGGCCTCTCAGGCGACGGCGTCCTCGTAGAATGACAGCGCCAGGTACTTCTCGATCTCCATCAGGCTCTTCTCCGGGCGGCCGTAGCGCGACCGCAGGTCCAGCACCGTGCGCATGCCGTCGGGCAGGATCGCCCCGCGCGGCGTCAGGCCGGAGCGGGGGGACAGCACGCTGGCCAGGACCTTGTCGACGACGCCCGGCTTGATCTCCGGCATCCGCGCCAGCAGCAGGGCCGCGGCCTCGGCCCGGTTCTCCGGCGCCAGCGTCCAGTCGAGACCCTTGAGATAGCCGCGGATGAAGGCCTTCACCCGATCCGCATTCTGCTGGGCCCAGCCGTGCCGGACGGCGACGATGCCGCCCTGATAGGCCGGGAAGGCCTCGGTGCTCTGCCGCAGCACGCGGAAGCCGGCCGCGCGGGCGATGCTGGTGAACGGCTCGATCGTGATCGTGCCGGCATGGGTGCCGTCCTTGACCGACTGCCACCGGTCCGGGGTGGCGCCGACGGCGATACGCTCGTACTCCGCCATCGGCAGCCCCAGCTGGTCGAGCATGGCGTAGAGCACGAAGGCGAAGCCGGTGCCGACGGCGTCCAGCGCCAGGCTCTTGCCGCGCAGATCCTCGGCGCGCTCGATGGTCGGCGCCACCACCGCGCTCAGCTCCACCTGGGTGGCGCCCATGATGACGCGGAAATCCGTCGGGCTCGTCAGGGCGACGGCGCCCTGGCCCTCCTGATAGGCGACGATGTTGTCGAAGGCGGTGAAGGCGATGTCGAACTGGCCGGCGCCGAACGCCTCGAACTGATAGGTCGAGCTCGGCGTCGCGGTGAAGGCGACCTCCAGCCCTTCCGCCGCGAAATACCCGTGCTCCAGGGCGGCGAAGACCGGCAGGTTCGGCGCCCCTGGAAAGGCGATGATCTTGAGGTCGTGGGCCATCGGTTGTCTCTCTGAACGCGGTGTTGGCGGTGGGACGGGAGCGGCGGTCAGCCCTCGCCGTCGCCGGGGTCCTCGGTCCAGCGCTTGACCAGCGGCAGGTCGATGCCGAACAGGTCCAGGGCGCGGCCGACCGTCTGGGTCACGATGTCGTCGATCGTCTTCGGCCGATGGTAGAAGGCCGGCACCGGCGGCATGATCACGGCGCCGTTCAGCGTCGCCTGCTGCATCAGGGCGATGTGGCCGACATGCAGCGGCGTCTCCCGGAACAGCAGCACCACGCGGCGGCGCTCCTTCAGGCAGACATCGGCGGCGCGCACCACCAGCTCGTCATTGTAGCAATGGGCGATGCCGCTCAGCGTCTTCACCGAGCAGGGGGCGACCAGCATGCCGATCGTCTTGTAGGAGCCGGAGGAGATCGAGGCGCCGACATCGCGGAAGCCGTGCACCTTGTCGGCCAGGCCGCGGATCTCGTCCGCGCCGATGTCCAACTCCTCGGCGGCGGTGCGGATGGCGGCCGGCGACAGGATCAGATGCGTCTCGACATCCTCGACGTCGCGCAGCAGTTGCAGCGCCCGCACACCGTAGACGATGCCGGAGGCGCCGGTCAGGGCCACGATCAGCCGCCGCATGGCACGGCCTCCCCTGTGACGGCCAGCGACGCGCGTGCGATGGCGCGGACGGGCCGGTCCGCTTCGGCCAGGGCATCGCCGCCGGCGGACAGCGCCAGGACGGTGCGGAGATTGCCGCGGATGATCGCGTCGAGGCCGGCGTCCGGGGGCCCCTGCGGCGCCTCGGGGGCGATGGTCTCCAGCAGCGCGAGCTCGATCCGCTCGCTGCCGATCTCGACCGCCTTCAGCGCGTCGCGCAGGGCCTCGGTCGCGCCGGACGGCGCCGGCTTCGGGCCCGTCTTCATGCGCTGGCGGACGGCGCGGAGCGGCCGGACGATCTCGTCGTGCCAGGCGGCGACGCGCTGCTGCGCCTGCCGCGCCAGCGGGGCCGGCAAGGGCGTCGCGCGCTCGGCCCCGAGCCAGGCGGCGAACAGCAGCAGGTTGACGTCGGCGTCGAAGCGCTGCTGCAGCGCCAGGCAAGCCTGCGCCACGCCGGGCTGGCTGTAGACGCGCTGGGCGAAGCGCCAGAGCGGGCCGTCGAGCGGCAGCGCCGGATCAGGTGGTTGCATCGGCCAGCTCCCGCAAATCCCCGGCGATCACGTCGGGGCATTCCAGCGGCGTCAGGTGCCGGGCGCCGGGGATGATGCGCAGCCGGGCGCCGGGGATGGCGTCGCGCATCGCCTCGGCCATCGCCACCGGGGTGGCGTAGTCCTCCTCGCCGACCAGGATCCGGGTCGGCCAGGCGAAGCCGGGCAGGGCGGCCCGCAGATCCGCCGCGCCGAGCATCCGGCAGGTCTCGACATAGGCCGCCGGGTCGTTGGCCAGGAAGGTCGCGATCGCGGCGTCGACCAGCTCGCGGTTGGCCTCGCGGAACGCCTCGGTGACCCAGCGCGACACCTGGAACGGGACCAGGGCGGCCAGGCCCTCCTGCAGGCCCTTCTGGGCGCGCTCCTCCCATTGCTGCGGGGCGGCCGCGCCGTACCAGGCGGTGGTGTCGACCAGGCCGAGGCCGGCGACCTTGCCCGGATGAGCGGCGGCGAAGGCGAGCGAGACGCAGCCGCCCATCGACGCGCCGGCGACCACGGCCCTGTCCCAGCCCACGGCCGTGAAAAGCTCGGCCAGATCGTCGGCGAACTGCGCCACGGTGTAGGGGCCGGCCGGCTTGTCCGAGCGGCCATGGCCGCGGCAGTCATAAACCAGGATGTCGGCATCGTCGCCGAGCAGGGCCGCCGTGCGGTCCCAGAAGCTCCCGTCCATGGCCAGGGAATGCACCAGGGCGAAGCGCCGGCGGCCACCGCCCCGGGTCAGGCGATAGGCGATCTTCGCGCCGTCACGCATGCGGGCGCTGGTCCAGTCGCCGGTCCGGGGCAAGGCATCAGCATGGGTCATGACGGAATCCGCTGCGTTTGGTCGATGGAGGGGAGCATCAGACGCCTTCGCGCCCGGTCAGCTCGCTGTGCCAGGGGGCGACCCGGCGCTCGATGAAGCCGACCAGGGCGGTCAGCAGCACGGCGAGGATCATGATGATGATGATCGGCACGAACATCTCGGCGGTCTTGAAGCTGTTCGCCGCGCCGATGATGACGCCGCCGAGGCCGGAGATGGCGGTCAGGAACTCGGCGATGACCATGGCGATCACCGCCTTGCCGATGCCCAGCCGCAGCCCGGCCATGATGTAGGGCAGCACGGCCGGCAGCACGATCTGCCGCATCACCGCCGATTGCGGCGCGCAGAACGCGGTGCCGACCTCGAGCAGCGTCCGCGGCACCGCCTTCACCCCGACCCAGGTGTTGATGCAGACCGGGAAGAAGGTGAGCAGGAAGATGATCACCGTCTTCACCACGAAGCCGAGGCCGAACCAGATCATCAGCAGCGGCACCAGGGCGATCAGCGGCGTCGAATAGCCGGCGATGATGTAGATGCCGAAGGCGGCGTCGAGCACGCGGAACCGGCCCAGCAGCAGCCCGGCCGGCACGCCGAGGATCGCCGCCAGCGCGTAGCCCGCCAGGAAGGGCTGCATGCTGGAGAGGAAGGCCTTGGGCAGCTCGCCGGAGGCCGTCATCTTCCAGGCCGCGCGCAGGATCTCGCTCGGGTAGGAGGCGAAGAGCGGGTTGATGAACGGCCCGCACGCCTGCCAGATGCCGATGACCACGATCAGCGACACGGTGGTGATGGCCCAGCTCGGCATCCGCCAGCCCGGCTTCGCGGCGGCGGGGGCGGCCGCACCGGCATGGCCGGCCTGCGTCGTCATGGTCATGCCGACCTCCGGACCGTCAGCCGGTCCTCGGCGGGACCGGACTCGTGCAGGGCCTCCCAGATCATGGTCCGCTTCCTCATGAACTCCGGATTGGTCTGGATCGCCCGGATGTCGCGCCGCGGCCGGCCGAGATCGATCGGGATGATCTCCTGCACCCGGCCGGCATTCAGCACGACCACGCGGTCGGCCAGCAGCACGGCCTCGTCCAGGTCGTGGGTGACGAAGATGATGGTCTTCCGCGTCCGCTCATGGATGGTCAGCAGCTCCATCTGCAGCGTCTCGCGGGTCTGCGAATCCAGCGCGCCGAACGGCTCGTCCATCAGCAGCACCTCCGGATCGATCGCCAAGGCGCGGGCGATGCCGACCCGCTGCTTCATGCCGCCGGACAGCTGGTGCGGCCGGCGGTCCTTGGCGTGCGACAGGCCGACCAGCTCGACATAGCGGGCCGCCATGCCGTCGAGCTCGGATTTCGGCACGCCCTTCATGGCCAGCCCGAACTTGACGTTCTCGAGCACGGTCTTCCAGGGCAGCAGCTCGGCGTGCTGGAACACCATGCCGCGGTCATGGCCGCAGCCGGCGATGGCGCGGTTGCCGACCGTCACGGCGCCGGAGCTCGCGCTCTCCAGCCCCATGATGATGCGCAGCGCCGTGGTCTTGCCGCAGCCGCTGGGGCCGGCCAGGGCGACGACCTCGCCCTGCTCGACCTCGAACGACACGCCGTCGAGCGCGCGGGCCGTCAGGGTCTGGCCGTTGACCTTGAGGCCGAAGGTCTTCGATACGTTCTGGATCTGGACGTGAGGCATCGCTCTGCGCCATTCCTCGACGGTTTCAGGGGAGGATACGCCGGACGGCCGCAGCGCGTCAGGGCTTCCGGATCTTCAGGGCGTCGGCGCGCGGGCCGTCATCGACGAAGGCCGAGACGTCCGCCTTCTCGTCGACGACGCCGTGGCGGGCCAGCATGTCCTCGATCCACTGTATCCGGTCCACCGGGATGGTCAGCAGCGGATCGATGCTCTTCTGGCGCACCACCTCGTCATAGATGTAGGCGGCGCTGGTGTCGTCATCCGGCAGCTTGGCGATCTCGCGGGCTAGGGCGTTGGTCTCGTCGCGGTGCGACAGGGCGTAGTCGTACCCGTCCATGTTCGCGGCCAGGAAGCGCACCAGCTGGTCCCGCCGCTCGGCCACCGTCTTGGCGGTTGTGACGATGCAGTTGCGAGAGAACATCGGCATCGCCTCATGCGCCCGCGCCAGGATGGTGAAGCCGCGCTTCTCCGCCTCGGGCTCGAACTCGCTGGTGGTCGCGGTGGCCTTGACCACGCCGGCGATCAGGGCGCGGAAGCGGTCGGAGCCGCCGCCGGCATTGGCGAAGGTGACGTCGTCGGCGGCGATGCCGTCCGAGCTCAGCACCTCGCGGGCGAACAGGTCGGGCATCGAGCCGGGGCCGGAGACGCCGATGCTCTGGCCCTTCAGGTCGGCCATGGTCTTGATGTCCGACGCGCCATAGAGGGTGTAGGTCGCGCCCTGCCAGTTGCAGCCGACGAATTTCAGCGCGGCGTTGCGGGACATCGCCACCAGCGCCACCCCGGGCGAGGTGGTGAAGGCGTCGATGTCGCCGGAGATCAGGGCCTTCACCGGCGTCGTGCTGCTGGCGAATTCGACCATCTCGATGTCGAGGCCGTATTTGTCGCCGAAGCGGCTGGGCATGAAGATCAGCCCGGCATCGCCTTTCGCCTCGACCACGCCGTAGCGCCAGGCGTCGGCGGCGTACGCGGTGACGGAAGTCACCAGAGCGATGCCGAACGAGGCATGAAGGCAGATCGCTCTGCAGACCGATTGCAGGTGTTTCATCTTTGAGCTGTCCCAATCCCAGTGGAGGATGCGTGGCGCATCTCTTGTTGCTTGCTCAAAGCCGCGATCTTGTTGTCCGGACTTTGAATGACTGTCATATTGTATGACAATCCTGGGAGTGTCAACAGGCTTGCGGAACGGCGATCAGCTGCCCGTGGCGGGGCAGTTTGCGGCATGGTGATGGACGGGGCCGAGTGCGGTCGGCCCGGCAAGCGTCCGGTGCGCCGGCGGACTCAGGACATCGCCGCCATTGTGCCGCCGCCCGCGCACCGGACACGCAGCAAGGCCATCAGCCCTGCGCGCGTCTTGAAACCTCGGCCCAGGCCTCCCGGGTCGCCAGCCGCTCGGCATACTGCTTCTGGGCAATGCCGAGCGCGACCTCGCCGAGGAACAGCCGGAGCGGAGGCGATGACCATCCTCGGCGCCGATGCGCTCGCAGGAGAGTCGAGGAGCAGGCTGCTTGTGGCGCCCTCCGGCCTGCCCCGGTCGGCTGTAAGAAGGCCGTCACAAAGAAGCGCTAAGTCTGGGCGCCTGTTATCGTCCAGGCTCCGGCCCGCATTCCGAAAGGCCCATGATGAACGACATGACGGCCCGTACCGCCGCCACGGCCTCGCCGACTTTCGGGCCGGCCCCCGCGCTGACCATCGTCGGCGCCCGGGTGCTGGTCGGGGGGCGCTTCGAGGACGCGGTGGTTCGCATCGAAGCGGGCCGCATCGCCGAGATCGCTGGCTCGGAGGGCCGCAATGCCGACGGGCGGCTCGACGGCCGTGGTCGCCTGCTGCTGCCCGGCATCATCGACCTGCACGGCGACGCCTTCGAGCGCTCGCTGATGCCGCGGCCGGGCGTGCGGTTCCCGACCGCGCTGGCGCTCGACGAGGCGGACCGGCTGATGGCGGCCTTCGGCATCACCACGGCGCTGCACGGCGTCACCTATTCCTGGGAGCCGGGCCTGCGCGGGCGCGACACTTTCCTGGCACTGGCGGAGACGCTGCGCGCGCTGCGCGGCCGCCTGCGCTGCGATACCCACCTGCATCTGCGCTTCGAGGTGCACAACCACGACGGTCTCGAGGAGGTGGCGCCGCTGATCGCCGACGGCACCATCGGCGTCGTCGCCTTCAACGACCACCTGGCCGATATCGAGGAGGACCTGGCGAACCCGGAGAAAGCGTCTCGCTACCCGGGGCGCACCGGCCTCACGATCGAGGCGTTCCGCGGGCTGATGCGCCGGGTTGGTGGGCGCGCCGCCGAGCTGGAGGCCACGGTCGCCGCGCTTGCCGGCATGGCCGCGACGGCCGGTGTTCCGATGCTCAGCCACGACGACGCCGCCCTCGAGACGCGGGCGCGCTATCGGATGTTGGGCGCGCGCATCGCCGAGTTCCCGCTGACCCGAGAGGTCGCCGCCGACGCCCGGGCTCAGGGCGAGCACGTCGTCATGGGTGGCCCGAACGTGCTGCGCGGCGGCAGCCACAAGGCCGGCAACCCTTCGGCCGCCGAGCTGGTCGGCGCGGGCCTGTGCAGCATTCTGACGTCGGACTACTACTATCCGGCGCCGCTGCACGCGGTCTTCCGCCTGGTCGGCGAGGGCGTGCTGCCGCTCGAGCGTGCCTGGGACCTCGTCGCCGCCAACCCGGCCGCGGCCCTCGGCCTCGCCGACCGCGGCCGGATCGAGGTCGGCCGCCGCGCCGATGTGCTGCTGGTCGACCCCGGACCCGACGGCGTCCCGCGTCCCGACGTCGTCGCCAACCTGGTCGAGGGGCGCCGCGCCTTCGTCTCGACGGTCTGAGTTCGGTCAGGCCTCGGCATGCCCGCTTTCCGGGCGCCGCAGCAACGCCTCCCCTGCGGTGGCGAGGACCTGACAGCCAAGGACGAGGTCCGCGTCCGCCGTGTTCTCCGTCCAGTGATGGCTGATGCCGCCGATGCTGGGCACGAAGACCATGCCGGCGGGCAGGCGCCTGGCGAGATACTGGGCATCATGGCCGGCGCCGCTCGGCATGCGCATCGCGCTGCCGGGCGCATGGCGCTCCGCCGCCTGGTCCAGCGCCGCCTGGACCGGCTCGGCCATGACGTTCGGGATCGAGCGTGACAGGGGGCGCAGGCTCGCCGTGCAGGGGCCGGCGGCGTCGGATTGCGCCACCAGCGCCTCGAGCTCCAGCTCCATGGCGCGCAGGCGCTCGGGATCGGCGTCACGGAACTGGAAGATCATCTCGGCCTGGCCTGGAATGATGCTGGCCGCCCCCGGTTCCAGCCGGATGCGTCCGGTCGTCCAGACCGAGCGCAGGCCCGCGACCTCGGGGAAGCGCTGCGCGACCGCGTGGCACAGCTCGGTCAGCGCGACGCCGGCATCCTTGCGCGCCGCCATGCGGGTCGTGCCGGCATGGTTCTGCTGGCCTTCGAAGGTGATGGCATAGGTCCAGATGCCGACGATGCTGGTCACCACGCCGATGCGCTTGCCGGAGCTCTCGAGCGTATCGCCCTGCTCGATATGCGCCTCGATGAAACCGACATGACGGCCTGCCTCCAGGACATAGCGCGGCCGCCCGGCATAGCCGGCCTCGGCCAAGGCCTCGGGCAGCGACTGGCCGGTCGTCCGGTTCGCCGCCTTCGCGATGTCGTCCTCGGACAGCTCGCCGATGAAGGACCGGCTGCCCAGGAACGAGCCGAAATGTCCCTCCTCATCGGCGAAGACGGCGACCTCGATGCCGAGATCGCGGCATGTCGGGTCCTCCCGGAAGGCCCGGGCGACCTCCAGCCCGTAGATCACGCCCATCGCGCCGTCGAGCCAGCCGGCATGGGGCTGGCTCTCCAGATGGGAGCCGATCAACAGCTTCGGACCCTTGGCCGGGCTGGTCGACATGATGTTGCCGATGCCATCGATCTCGGCCATCAGCCCGGCCTCCTGCAGCCGTTCGACGAGCCACCGGCGCGCCTCGACATCCTGCGGCGAATAGGTCGGCCTGTGCACGCCGGTCTTGTATCGGCCGAACTCGGCGAGTTGGCGGAGGTCGCGCAAGAGGCGCTGGCCATCGATCCGGGGCATCTCGGTCCTCGCGCGGCATGGTGAGCGGGCACGCCCCCGTTCTGACGGCCGTGCCCGGAATTGGCAACCCTCGCGGCGAAGGCTCGTCTGGCGTCGCCGTTCCGCCTCGGATCTGATGCCAGGCTATTAGTACTCAATAAATATGTTTATTTAAATATATTGACATATCATAGTGTATTTAATCAGATAACAACATTGCTGTGTGGACTTTGGCCGATAGGCCACAAGATCCGCAAGCCGATCACGGCCATCGTCACCCCCTCTGGCACCGAGGAACACCGCCTTGCCTGCTCCCGCATCGCCGAAATCCGCCGCGCGTCGGCGCATCGTCACCGCGATCGCCTGGGCCTGCGTGGTCTGTGCGGCCGGTCCGGTCCTGTCCGCGGATTCGCTGCCGTCCGACGCGCCGCTGCCGGCCGAGGTCCCGCCCGGAACGACGCTGGTGATCGGCGATCCGACGACTCAGCGGGCGCTGGTCCTGTCCGGCGAGATCGACAAGCTTCCGTTCAAGATCGAATGGGCCAACATCAGCGGCGGCCCGCGCACGATCGAGGCGTTCCGGGCCGACGCCCTCGATGTCGGCGCGGTCGCCGACATCCCGCCGATCCATGCCGTCTGGACCGGGCTGCCGGTGAAGATCGTCGCCGCGAAATTCCGGCAGGACCCGATCAACCACCCAATCTACCAGCTCGGCATCGCGCCGGGCGCCGCCGTCGAGACGCTGGCCGACCTGCGCGGCAAGAAGATCGCCTACAGCCCCGGCCAGGCCCAGGGCGCGCTGGTCCTGCGCGTGCTGCAGAAGGCCGGCCTGTCGAAGCGGGACGTGGAGCTGGTCGAGCTGCCCAGCACTGGCGACGTCTACGTCAACGCGCTGTCGAGCCGGCTGGTCGACGTCGCCCCGATCGCCGAGGCCAACCAGCGCCGCTTCGTTGCCAATTACAGCAGGGACGGCGCCAAGCTGATCCCGCACGGGCTGCGCGACGACCCGGCCTATCTCTATGTGCTCGGGACCTCCCTGCAGGATCCCGGCAAGGCCGCCGCCATTCGCGAATACGTCAAGGCCTGGGGCCGGGCGACGCAATGGGTCGCCACGCATCCCGAGGAGTGGATCGCCGGCTACTACGTCAAGGATCAGGGGCTGGATGCCGAGAGCGGGCGCTATCTGGTCGACTCCGCCGGGCTGCCGGACATCCCGGCCGACTGGAACGCCGTGATCGAACGGCAGCAGGCCACGATCGACCTGCTGGCGGTCGAGACCGGCAAGCCGAGGCTGAACGCGGCCGACCTGTTCGACCGCCGGTACGAAAGCGCCGCCGCCGCGGCGCTGGCGGGCCTGTAGGCGCGGGGAGGGCAGGACCATGACCCCATCCCCCGGCGATTCCGCCCTGGCGCTCGCGGCGGCGCCGGACAGCCGGCGGTTCCGCAGCGAGGCCGGCCCCGACCCGCAGCGATCGGCACGGCCGCGTCCCCGCCGGCTCGGCCCGGGCCGGCCGATCGCCTATGGCTGGACCTTCGGCCCGCTGCTGCTGCTGGCGGTCTGGTCGACCGGCTCGGCGACCGGGCTGATCGACACCCGCACCCTGGCAGCGCCATGGACGGTGGTGTCCACCGCCGCCGACCTGATCGCCGAGGGCCGGCTGCAGGACAACCTGCTGACCTCGCTCGGCCGGTCGGTCCAGGGGCTGTTCTGGGGCGTGTTGGTCGGGGTCGTGCTCGGGCTGCTGGCCGGTCTGACCCGGATCGGCGAATACCTGATCGATGGGCCGGTCCACATCAAGCGGGCGATCCCGGCGCTGGCGCTGATCCCGCTCCTGATGCTGTGGCTCGGCATCGGCGAGGGCATGAAGATCACCACCATCGCCCTGATCGTCTTCGCCCCGGTCTACATCCAGATCCATGACGGGCTGCGCGCCATCGACAGCCGCTATGTCGAGCTCGCCGAGACGCTGGGCGTCAGCCAGCGGGACTTCCTGCGCCATGTCGCGCTGCCCGCGACGCTGCCCGGCTTCTTCCTCGGTCTGCGTTTCGCCGTCAACTCCTCCTGGCTCGCCCTGGTCGTGGTCGAGCAGATCAATTCCACCAGCGGCATCGGCTACATGATCGAGCTGGCGCGGACCTACGGCCAGACCGAGATCATCATCCTCGGCCTCGTGGTCTACGCCCTGCTCGGGCTCTCCTCCGACGCGCTGGTCCGGCTGCTGCAGAGGAGGGTGCTGTCATGGCGACGCACATTGGCGGATTGAGCGGGCCTGCAGTCCGAGTCCGCGGGCTGGTGCGCAGCTTCGGGGCGCGCACGATCCTCGACGGCATCGACCTCGACATCCGGCAGGGCGAGTTCGTGGCGCTGCTCGGGCGCAGCGGCTCGGGCAAGAGCACGCTGCTGCGGGCCCTGGCCGGGCTCGACCACGAGGTCACCGGCGAGGGGCAACTGAGCGTGCCGCAGCGGCTGTCGGTGGTGTTCCAGGATGCGCGGCTGCTGCCCTGGAAGCGGGTGCTCGACAATGTCGTGTTCGGCCTTGCCGGGCCCGACCCGCGGGGCCGGGCCGAGGCGGCGCTGGCCGAGGTCGGGCTGGCCGGCCGCGAGCGCGCCTGGCCGAACCAGCTGTCGGGCGGCGAGCAGCAACGGGTCGCCCTGGCCCGGTCGCTGGTGCGCGACCCCGAACTGCTGCTGGCGGACGAGCCCTTCGGCGCGCTCGACGCGCTGACCCGGATCCGTATGCACGGCTTGCTGCGCCAGCTCTGCGAGCGCCATCGGCCGGCGGTGCTGCTGGTGACCCATGATGTCGACGAGGCGATCCACCTCGCCGAGCGCGTGCTGGTGCTCGACCAGGGCCGCATCTCGGTCGACATCCCCATCGACCTGCCCGACCGCCACCCCGAGCGCGACCGCCGGGTCACCGAGATCCGCCTCGAACTGCTGCGGCAGCTGGGCGTGCAGGTCGAGGACCGGCTGACCGCCTGACGCACCCTTTCCCCCGAGTCCCAGGAGGCCGCGATGTCCGGAACCGGCAGGCAGCTCAACCTCAACCTCTTCATCTATCCGGGCGGCCATCACGAAGCGGCCTGGCGCTACAAGGACTCGTCGCCCGAGCGCATCCTCGACATCACCTATTATCAGGAACTGGCGCGCCGGGCCGAGGCCGCGAAATTCGACGGCATCTTCTTCGCCGACGGACCGTCCCTGGCCGACACCATCCAATACGCCACCCGCTTCCAGGTGGAGCCGCTGACCTGGCTGTCGGCGATCGCCACGGCGACGGAGCGCATCGGCCTGATCGCCACCGCCTCGACCACCTACAGCGAGCCCTACAATCTGGCGCGGCTGTTCGCCTCGCTCGACCACATCAGCAAGGGCCGGGCGGGCTGGAACATCGTCACCACCGCGGGTGCCCAGGCGGCGCAGAATTTCGGCCTGTCCGAGCATCCCGCCCATGCCGAGCGCTACGACCGGGCCCAGGAATTCGTCGATGTCGTCACCAAGCTGTGGGACAGCTGGGAGGACGGTGCCGTGGTCGCCGACGCGGCCTCGGGCCTCTATGCCGACCCGGCGAAGATCCACGCCATCGACCATATCGGCCGGCATCTCCGCGTCCGCGGTCCGCTGAACGTGCCGCGCACGCCGCAGGGCCGGCCGGTCTATGTCCAAGCCGGGTCGTCCGAGGACGGCCGGTCCTTCGCCGCGCGCTATGCCGAGGCGATCTTCACCGCGCACCAGACCCTGGCCAACGCCCAGGCCTTCTACGCCGACATCAAGGCGCGGGCGGCGGCGCTGGGGCGCCGGCCGGAGCATCTCAAGATCCTGCCCGGCATCAGCCCCTTCATCGGCGGAACCGAGGCCGAGGCGCAGCGGCTGCAGGAGGAGTTCAACGCCCTGACCCAGCCGGAATACTCGCTGGCGCAGCTGCGCCGGATGATCGGGGTCGATCTCAGCGGCCACGACCTGGACGGCCCGTTCCCGCGCGCGCTGGTCGCGACGGATGGGGAGCGCGCGGTGGCCAGCCGGTTCCAGGTCGTGCTCGACATCGTCGACCGCGAGCGGCCGACGATCCGCCAGCTGCTGCACCGGCTGGCCGGCGCCCGCGGCCATTGGGTCACGGCCGGAACGCCGGAGCAGATCGCGGACCGGATCGAGGAATGGTTCACCGGCGGGGCCGCCGACGGCTTCAACGTGATGCCGCCCTACCTGACCGGCGGCTTCGACGTTTTCGCCGATCAGGTGGTGCCGATCCTGCGGCGCCGCGGCCTGTTCCGCGAGGATTACACGGGCACTACCCTGCGCGATCACTATGGTCTGCCGCGGCCGGCCAGCCAGTACAGCCATCCGCTCCAGGCGACGGCCTGAGCCAAGCGTGAAGGACCGCCCGCGATGAGCAACACTGCCGTGCCGCTGCGATCCGGCCCGGATCTCCGGGATCTCCTGGCGGACCGCTATGGCGACCAGGCTCCGGCCGCGGCGATCGTCAACGACGTCACCGCCCTGATCCTGTCGCACCGGTCGGTCCGGGCGTTCCGGCCGGACGCGGTGCCGGCGGGCACGATCGAGACGCTGGTCGCCGCCGCGCAATCGGCCTCCAGCTCCTCCAACCTCCAGGCCTGGAGCGTCGTCGCGGTCGAGGACCCGGCGCACAAGGCGCGGCTGGCCGGCTATGCCGGCAACCAGGACTTCATCCGGCAGGCGCCGCTGTTCCTGGTCTGGCTGGCGGATTTCGCCCGGCTGCGCCTGCTGGCGGACGGGCAGGGGGCGACCGTCGACGGCGCCGAATACACCGAGGCGCTGATCCTCGGCATCGTCGACAC
Organism: Inquilinus sp. CA228; assembly: GCF_052078665.1. Classification (NCBI taxonomy): domain Bacteria; kingdom Pseudomonadati; phylum Pseudomonadota; class Alphaproteobacteria; order Rhodospirillales; family Rhodospirillaceae; genus Inquilinus; species Inquilinus sp. CA228. Next base: position 53,063 of record NZ_JBQJIK010000035.1, read on the forward strand.
GGCGCTGGCGGCGCAGAACGCGGTGGTGGCACTGGAATCGCTCGGCCTCGGCGCGGTCTATGTCGGGGCGGTGCGCAACCATCCGGACGAGATTGCCGCGGCGTTGAAGCTGCCGGGCCATATCTTCCCGGTCTTCGGCCTCGCCGTCGGCTGGCCCGACCCGGACCGGCCGGCCTCGGTCAAGCCGCGCCTGCCGCAGGCGGCCGTGCTGCATCGCGAGACCTATGACGCGGCGCCCCAGGCCGAGGCGGCGGCGGCCTATGACGAGACGCTCGACCGCTTCTGGCGCGGCCAGGGTCTCGACCATCCGCGCTGGACCCGGCAGGTCGTCAACCGCCTGCGCAGCAGGGAGTCGCTGCATGGCCGCGACCGCATTCGGGATGCCCTGAACCGGCTTGGCTTCCCGCTGGGCTGACGCGCCGATCACCCGAACCGCGGACCGACCTCATGAGCGGCACTTCCGAATTCCTCTGGTACATCCCGAACGACGTCAGGGCCGGGCACCGCGGCGACACCGCCGTCGAGGACCACAACAGCCTGGAGACGCTGACCAGCCACGCCAAGGCGCTGGAGGCGCATGGCTGGAAGGGCGCGCTGATCGGCACCGGCTGGGGCCGGCCCGACACCTTCACCGTCGCCACCGCCCTCGCCGCGCGGACGACGACCTTCGAGCCGCTGATCGCGATCCGTCCCGGATACTGGCGGCCGGCGCATTTCGCCTCCGCCGCGGCCACGCTGGATCACCTGACCGGCGGCCGGGTGCGGGTGAACATCGTGTCGGGCAAGGACAACCTCGCCGCCTATGGCGACAGCGAGGGCGACCAGGCCCACCGCTATTCCCGGACCCGGGAGTTCATGCGGCTGGTCCGCCGGCTGTGGACCGAGGACAGCGTCACCTATGAGGGCGAGCACTTCCGGGTGACCGAATCCACCGTGGCGCCGCGCATCCAGGTCCGCGGCGACCGGCGGCACCCCAAGCTGTATTTCGGCGGCGCCTCGGACGCGGCGGAGCGGGTGTCCGCCGCCGAGGCCGATGTCCAGCTGTTCTGGGGCGAGCCGCTCGACGGCGTCCGCGAACGGATCGATCGCCTCAAGGCACTGAGCCGGGACCTCGACCGCGACCTGCCGCCGCTGGAGTTCGGGCTGCGCATCACCACGCTGGTCCGCGACACCACGGAGCAGGCCTGGGCCGATGCCAGGGCCAAGGTCGCCGAGATGGCCAAGACCGAGGGCGCCGGCTGGAACGATCATCGACGAGCTGTCGCGGTCGGCCAGCAGCGGCTGTTCGATGCCCACACGCGCGGTGAGGTGCTCGACGACAACCTCTACACCGCGCCCGGCAAATTCGGCGGGGGCGGCGCCGGCACCACCTGGCTGGTCGGCTCGGCGGCGGACGTGGCTCGTTCGCTGCGCAAATACCGGGATCTGGGCATCACGCACTTCGTGCTTTCGGACACGCCGTATCTGCCGGAGATCAAGCGACAGGGCGACCACCTGCTTCCGCTGCTGCGGAGTTGAGGCGGGGCCGGCGACCGACCGGCCGTCCTGATCCCACGCCGTACCTCAGCGTATCGCAAGCAGCTCGTACCTCACAACGAAGCGAAGCGACTGGGCTGGTTGACCAAAGTTTCATCGAACTTGTCATGTGGTTTTCAGATCTCTCGTAGTGGAATCGACTTTATTGTTAGGATTTTGCGCACCGTATAGGCGGCGAGCGGACCCCGTCGCGGAGCGGGCGGCGGAGTGAGCAGGCCCGTTGCGGCCCCATTCCCACGGTCTCCATCGGCCTTCCCACGCGACGCGATTGCCGGCCGCCCCCTATCGTCCGGTGCCGGGCAACCGCCGGCGGGCAGCTGGGACCGAGGCGAAGATGGACACTGTCAGCAGGATCGACGCCTGGGCCGAGGCGCCAAGCTACGAGCACTATATGGGCCGGTGGAGCCGGCGGATCGCCGCGCCGTTCGTCGACTGGCTCGATCCGCCGGCGCAGGCCGACTGGCTCGAGGTCGGCTGCGGCACGGGGGCGCTGACGGAAGCCGTCCTGGCCGGGGCCGCGCCACGGTCGATCCTGGCCGTCGATGCGTCGGACGGGTTCGTCGCCCATGCCAGGTCGACGATCCGCGACGGGCGGACCCGGTTCGAGGTGGCGGGGGCGCGACGCCTGCCCGCGGCGGACGCGGCCATCGACGTCGTCGCCTCGGCGCTTGTCCTCAACTTCATCACCGACCGGCCGGCGGCGCTGGCCGAGATGCAGCGGGTGCTGCGGCCGGATGGGCTGCTGGGCTTCTATGTCTGGGACTATCCCGGCGGCGGGATCGGCTTCATCGACGCGTTCTGGAAGGCGGCCGCGGACATCGACCCGCGCGCCGCCGCCCTGGATGAAAGCCGCCGGTTTCCCTTCTGCACCCGGTTCGGCCTGCTGGCGCTGTGCCGCGCGGCCGGCCTGCGCGCGCCGGTCATCGAGCCGATCGAGACCCAGATCGTGTTCCGGGATTTCGACACCTTCTGGCTGCCCTTCACCCTGGGGGCCGGGCCGGCGCCCGGCTACTGCGCCGGGCTGGCCGACGACCACCGGGCCGCGCTGAAGGCGCATCTGGCCCGGACGCTCGGGACCGGCGGTACCGTCCGTTTCCGGGCCCGCGCCTGGGCGGTCAAGGCGCAGCGGCGCAGCTGACGCTGTTCAGCCGAGCCCGATGCGCCCGGCGCCGGTCCGGAACAGCGGGACGGCGTCCGGCGCGAAGCGGTGCGCGGCGAGGAAGTCGGCGATGCGGTAGCCCGGCCGCAACTGGTGGATCGCCGTCCTGTGCCGGTGTGCTTCGTCCAGCCGTCCGGCCAGCGCCAGGCAGCAGGCGGCGATCGCCTGGATGTGGATATGGGCGTTCGACCGGGCGGCGGCCCGGACGCTCCAGTCGGCCGCCTCGTCGAAGCGCTGCAGCCGCGCCAGCGCCATGGCCCGGCAGCCCAGCATGCCGATCATCAGCGGGTCGAATGGGCTCAGCAGGCGCGAATGGTCGGAGGCCGAGATCGCGGTCCCCGGGTCGCCGCCCTGCGAATGCACGAAGCCCAGGGTGTAGTGGCCCAGCGCGAAGCTCGGGCTCAGCTCCACCGCCTGCCCCAGCTCGACCAGCGAGCGGTCCTGGTGGCCGCGCAGCCACAGCGCCCGGCCCATGGCCCAGTGCGCGGCGGGATCGCGGTCGTCGGCGGCCAGGCCCTGCCCGGCGACGTCGAAAGCCCGGTCGATGGCCGTCTCGCGTGGCACCCAGCCCAGGAAGGCGCTCTGGAAATGGGTGGTGGACAGGCCGGCATAGGCCGGCGCGAAGCTCCGATCCAGGCGCACCGCCATCTCGAAGAACCGGTGGGCCTGCTCGTTGTCGGCCCTGGTGAAGCGGTACAGGTGCCACAGGCCGCGGTGATGCGCCTCCCAGGCGTTGAGCGAACCGGGCGGCTTCAGCACCGCGCAGTTGCGCTCGACCGTCTCGATCTCGGCGGCGACCGATGCCACGATGCGGTTGCCGATCTCCTCCAGCACCAGGAAGGCGTCGTCCAGCGCCCGGGTGTAGACTTCGGCCCAGACCAGCCGGGCGGTGCGCGTCTCGACCAGCTCGACCGCCACCATCAGGCGGCTGCCCCGGCGCTGCAGCGATCCGCCGACCACATAGTCGACATTCAGCATCCGGCCGGCCTGCTCCGGGCCGATCTGCCGGTCGCGCAGGGCGAACACCGAGCCCTGGGCGATGACGAACAGGCTGCGCATCTTGGCCAAGCGGGTGGTGATGTCATGGGCGAGAGCGTCCGCGATCCCGCCCCGGGGCGTCGCCGCTGCCGACCCGTCGGCGAAGGGCATCACCGCAATGGAGCCGCGGCGCGACGCGGCTGCCGGGCTGTCGGCACCGGCGTCGCGGGCAGGGGAGGGCACGGCGGCGGCCTCCCGCCGGGGCGACGCGCAGGGCTCCGCCCTGATCGCCCGCCAGAGATCGCGGACCGGCTCGCAATCGAGGCCCTCGGCCTCGAACAGCCGCGCCGCCGCCGCCAGATGCTGCTCGCCCTCCCGGATCTGGCCGCGCCGGGAAAAGTGACCCAGCAGGCTTTCATGGGCGCGCAGATCGAACGGCGCGAGGCCCAGCCAGGTCTCGAGATAGCCGAACACCTCATCGCCGCTCGCGGTCCTGGCGAGCTGCTCCAGCAGGGCGACATGGCAGCTCTGGAACCGCCGGCGCTGCGCCGTGAGCCAGCCGTTGAACTCGGGATTGCGGTCGATCTCCAGCCCGTCGAGGAACTCGCCCCGGAACAGCGCGGACAGGGCCTGCAGTTCGGCCGGCGGCAGCGTCTCGACGCCCTGCCGGGCGACGCGGGCGACCTCGGTCGCATCGACGCAACAATCCGCCAGATCCAGCGCGACGGCATGGCCGTCGGCCTCGAGCCGGCGCCGATCCGGGTCGTCGACGATGGTCCTGAGCTTGCTCAGGCACCAGCGCAGCTCGGCGCGCGGATCGTTCGGGACATCCCACAGCAATTCGCAGAGCTGGCTGCGCGACACGGCCCGCGGCGCCAGCGCCAGATAGGCGATCAGCGCCCGCGCCTTGCGCGATGCCGGCAGCGCCACCGCCGCGCCGTCGCGGTGGATGGTCATGGGGCCGAGCAGCCGGACGTGCAGCCGCGGCCCGGCATCGTCCCGGCCGGGCCGATCGGTCTCCACCGGCGCGCCCAGGCCGGCGATCACGCCCGCCTCCACGCAGCGTCGGTCCGCCGACAAGGCGGAAGGCCGCGGGTCCGGAGATTGGAAGGGAGATCACCCATGGAGGCATCCACTGGCACGATCGTTCGGACCATGCGGTCCGAGCGTGTCGAATTTACGGCACGTGGACCCGGTCGACAGGTGTGACCCAGGTCACAGGACGACCTCTCGGCAAGATCCCGGTGCTGCTGGACCTCCATGCCGTAATCGTCGGATGCGTCCGCCGTCATGCTCAATGGCCGCCGATCCAGATGCTTTGCATCTCTTGGGGCGGGGGAGACGTCATGGCCGGGACCGGCCAGCTTCGTTTGCGGTGTTGTCGCCTATGTCAGAGTCGTCGGCCGGTTTCTCTATGCGACCGCTTTCGTCTGAAAGGACGGGCGTCAGGCGCTGGGAACCGGGGCGCTCATGCCAGATTGCGGACCTCGTCCGGCACGCGCTGCCGGCGCCTGTACGCGGCCGGGGTGTCGTGGACCAGGCGCTTGAACAGGCGGCGGAACGAGACGATGTCGCCATAGCCGACCTCGACCGCGATCGCATCCACCGGCTGGTCCGTGGTCTCCAGGATCTGCTTGGCCTCCTCGATCCGGACACGCTGCACATAGTCCAGCGGCGAGTGCCCGGTCGCCAGCTTGAAGCGCCGGTTGAAGGTCCGCCGGGTCAGGCCGGACTGCCGGATCACCGCCGCCACCGGATCCGCATGCGCATAGTGCGACGCCAGCCATTCCTGGCATTCCTGGACCAGCTTGTCGCTCAGCTGCAGCCGGGTGGTCAGGCGTGAGTAGGGCGTCTGGCCGTTGTGATGCCAGTCGAACAACGACATCTTGGCGAGGCGGCGGGCCTCCTCGGCGCCGGCGAACTTGCCCACGATGTAGAGAACCAGATCCGTCCACGAGGTGGCGCCGCCGGCCGTCACGATCCGATGGTCGTCGCTCGCCGACACCAGGATCCGGTCCTTCAGCACGCGGACCCGTGGATATTCCGCCTTCATCATCTCGGCGAAGGCCCAGTGCGTCGTGGCCTCGCGGTCGTCCAGCAGCCCCGCTTCGGCCAGCAGGAACGAGCCGGTGCAGGAGGACACGACAAGCGCACCCTGGCGGTGGCAGCGCCGGACCCAGTCGACGATGCCCGGGTTGTCGCGTCCGAACTGGGCGCCGGACGAGATCAGCAGCGACGACACGAAGACGATGTCTGTCTGGACGTCGTCGTCGATGGTCCGGTGCGGCTCGATCCGCACCCCGGTTCCGGTCTTCAGCGGGCCTGGCGCCGCGGCGACGATCTCAGGCAGGAAGCGCGGATTCTCGGATTCGCCCATGACCCGGTTCCACAGGGTGCCGACGGCCCAGAACGCGTCGTGGACGCCGACGACGATCCAAGGTTCGACCTCCGTCACGGCGATGATCGAGACCCTGATCGGACTATCCATCTGGTTTCTCCCCGCAATCCACCCGGTTTATCCTTGCGCAAACTCTGCCATCGGCCTCGCCGCATCGCCATAGGCCGGGCTGGAGTCTTGGCCGGTTCGGCACCAATTGTTCCGATCTGCCTCTGTTCCGGTCGCGCCGCTGCTGGAACTCTCGTCGTGTTCATTCGCACCTCCGTCGAATGACCACACGATGGGAGAACCACATGCGACGTTTCGTGATCGAACGGGAGATTCCCGGGGTCGGCACCCTGGAGCGCGAGCAGCTCAGGGACGCGGCGGCGAAGTCGAACCAGATCCTGGCCAGCCTGGCACCCGACATTCAATGGGTCGAATCCAATGTCGCGGCCGACAAGATGTTCTGCCTCTATCTCGCGACCGGCGAGAGCGTCATCCGCCGGCATGCGGAGCTGAGCGGCTTCCCGGCCAGCCGGATCACCGAGGTCGGCAAGGTCATCGACCCGACCACCGCCCATGCCGCCGCGCGCGCCGGCCAATCGTGAGGCGCTGGGGGCGGTGCACCCGCCGTCGGTCGGCCGAAGCCGCTGGCTGAGCGTCCTCACCGACCAGCGCCGCCCCCTGCACCGGCTCAGCGACCATCTGCTCCGGGATATCGGGCTGTCGCGCGCCGATCTTCAGCCCGGATTTCGAAACCGGTTCCGGCCTGACTGACCGCCACCACCAGAACCACTCCTCGCAGCTGCCGGAGCGGTCGGTTTCCACGGATGCTCCCGCGCCGGCTCCCACGCCCGCCTCAACGCGGTGCCGCCACGGTCGGTTTCGACGGCGGGGCGCAGACGCTTCGACCAACCCCGCCGCCGCCGTGCGCCGGCCAGAATGCACAAGGAGAAACCATGTCAGGCCTGATCATGCTCGTCTACGGCGTCGCCGCATACGCCGTGTTCTTCGGCTCCTTCCTGTATGCGGTCGGCTTCGTCGGCAATCTGGCGGTCCCGAAGTCGATCGATTCCGGCGGTGCGGGGCCGGTGGTCGAGGCCATGGTCGTCAACGCGCTGCTGCTCGGCCTGTTCGCGGCGCAGCACAGCATCATGGCGCGGCCGGGCTTCAAGCGATGGTGGACGCGGCTGGTGCCGAAGGCGGTCGAGCGCAGCACCTATGTGCTGTTCGCCAGCCTGGTCCTGATCCTGCTGTTCTGGCAGTGGCGGGCCATCCCGACGCCGATCTGGACTCTCGGCGACCCGTTCTGGGTCGCCGTCATGCATGGCGTGTTCTGGCTCGGCTGGGCCGTCCTGCTGGTCAGCACCTTCCTGATCAACCATTTCGAGCTGTTCGGCCTGGCCCAGGTCTTCGCCCGGCTGCGCTGCCGGACCCTGCCGCCGCCCGTCTTCCGCACGCCGCTGTTCTACCGCTGGGTCCGGCACCCGCTCTATCTCGGCTTCCTGCTGGCCTTCTGGGCGGCGCCGGCGATGACGGCGGGGCATCTCCTCTTCGCGGTGGCCACCACCGGCTACATTCTGCTCGGCATCTTCCTCGAGGAGCGCGACCTCATCGCCCTGTTCGGCGACCGCTACCGCCGCTACCGGCAGGAGGTGGGGATGCTGATCCCCTGGCCCGGGCGCCGCGCCGGCGGCGACCCTGACGTGCCAGCCTCGCGCGATCCCGAGATCGCCGGCTGACCGGCGCCTGAAACCCGTCAAGGGGCAACGGCCGCGATCCTCTGGATCCATGGCGGCCGCAAAAAGATACGACGGGGCCTCCCTTGCGGATTGGCGGCCCGGAGCAGCGGTGCCGTGCGGCACCCGGAGTCACCTTCCCAACCACTCGCCGTGAGGCGCGCCCGCGTCCCGGACATCAGGAGAGATCCCATGGCTGAATTACCCGGCGACGACGACGACGACACCATCACAGGCACTGGCAACAACGACCTCATCAACGGCTTCGGCGGCGATGATCTCCTGCTCGGCAGGGGCGGTGTCGACACGATCTTCGGCGGCGAAGGCAATGATGCGATCGACGGCGACGACGGCAACGATTTCCTCAGGGGAGACGGTGGCGATGACCGGATCGGCGGCCAGGCCGGCAACGACGACATCTTCGGAGGAAGCGGGAACGACATCATCCATGGCGACGATGGCGACGACGTGATCCGCGGCTTCGGCAACAGCTTTTTCGACGGCACCGACATCCTCAACGGCAATCTCGGCGAAGACACCCTCTCCGGCGGGCCTGGCGACGATCAGATTTCCGGCGATGAGGGCAATGACACACTGAACGGGAATGATCAGAGCGATGGCCTCTCCGGCGGCATCGGCGACGATGTCGTGCGCGGAGGGTTCGGCGACGACGTCCTCAACGGCGACGAGGGCAATGACAGGGGCGAAGGCGGCGATGGCAACGACCAGATCCGCGGCGGAGCCGGCGCCGATGTGCTCGACGGCGGCAACGGCGTCGACTGGGTTTTCTACGACGACAGCACCGCCGGGGTGATGATCGACTTGAGCGCCGCCTTTGGCGGCGGCGATATGCTCGCCGGGTTCGAGAACGTCATCGGGTCGAATTTCGGCGATGTCCTGACGGGTTCGATCGCGGACAACTGGCTCAGGGGCCTGGATGGCAGCGACACGCTCATCGGCGGTGCCGGCGCGGATGCGCTCGACGGCGGCGCCGGAATCGACCGCGCCGACTACTCCGCTGACGTCATCGGGGTCACAGTCAATCTGGCGACGGGCAGCGCCAGTGGTGGAGATGCCGCGGGCGATACCCTGTCCGGTGTCGAGAACATCAGTGGTGGTGGTGCGAATGACACGCTGACCGGCGATGCCGGGGCGAACCGGCTGTTTGGCAATGGCGGCGATGACACGCTGGCCGGCGGCGATGGGGCAGATGAGTTGTTCGGTGGATCTGGTCGCGACAGTCTGAACGGCGGTGCCGGCGACGACATCCTGACCACCGAAAGTGGGGCCGCTACCGTCGACGGCGGCGCCGGGGTCGACAAGCTCATCATGGATCGCTCGGCGGCCTCGGGCAATCTGCGCTTCACCCTGAACGGCGCGGCCGGCAACGACGGCGCCCGCGCCATCAATATCGAGATCATGACCTTCCTTTCCGGCACCGGCGACGACATCATCACCGGTGCCGCCGGAACTGACGGGATCTCCGGCGCGGACGGCGACGACGTGCTTGCCGGTGCCGGCGGCAACGACGATCTCGTTGGACAGGCTGGCGACGATATTCTCCTGGGCGGCGACGGCGAGGACGAGCTCGTCGGCGGGACCGGCGGGGACATACTGGACGGCGGGGCGAATTCCGATGAGCTGTCCGGCGGCGACGGCGACGACGTGCTGCGCGGCGGCGCCGGCCTCGACTTCTTCTCCGGCGGCGCCGGCATCGACACCCTCAGCTACAGCAATGCCACGGCCGGCGTCACGATCAACCTGGCGACGGGCAGCTTCAATGGCGGCGAAGCTGAAGGCGAAAGTGTCGAAGAGGCCTTCGAGAATGCCGAGGGCGGCCACGGCAGTGATGCCCTGATCGGCAACGTGCTCGCCAACGTGCTGCGCGGCAATGCCGGCATCGACCGGGTCGACGGCGGAGCGGGCAATGACGTGCTCTCGGGCGGCGCCGGCGGCGACCAGATCATCGGCGGCAATGGCATCGACATCGCCACCTATTTCGGCCTGGCCGGCGCGGTCACGGTCGATCTGGCGGCCGGCCTCGGCAGCGGCGGCGAGGCCCAGGGCGACAGCTATGCCGGCATCGAGAACGTCAATGGCGGCCTTGGCGGCGACAGCATCACCGGCAGCGCCTCGGCCAATGTGCTGCGGGGCTTCGAGGGCAACGACCTGCTCCGCGGCGGCGGCGGGGCCGACACGCTCGACGGCGGCACCGGCACCGACACCGCCAGCTATTTCGGCGCCGCCACCGGGGTCACGGTCAACCTGACCGCCGGCACCGGCACTGGCGGCGAGGCGCAGGGCGATGTCCTGGCCGGGATCGAGAACGTCAACGGCAGCAACCTGGGCGGCGACACACTGACCGGCTCGGCCGGGGCGAACCAGTTGTCGGGCTTCGGCGGCAGCGACGTGCTCCGCGGCGCCGGCGGAATGGACACGCTGGCCGGCGGCATCGGGGCGGACCGTTTCGTCTACGCGTCGATCGCGGAGAGCGTGGTCGGAGCCAATGCCGACCGGATCACCGATTTCAGCCATGCGCAGACGGACCGCATCGACCTGTCGGCGATCGACGCCAGCACCGTCGTCGCCGGCAACCAGGCCTTCAGCTTCATCGGCAGCGGCCTCTATACCGGCGTCGCCGGGCAGCTCCGCTTCGCCCAGTCGAACGGCGTCACCACCATCGCCGGCGACGTCAACGGCGACAAGATCTCGGACTTCCACATCCAGCTCACCGGCGCGATCGCGCTCGTCGCCGCGGACTTCGTGCTGTAGCGGCGTTGCGCGCTCCCCATTCCAGACATCGAAGAGAGGATCCCATGGCGATCATCAACGGCGACGACAACGACAATGAGCTGAGGGGCACCAACGGCAACGACACCATCCGTGGCTTCGGCGGCAATGATGTGCTGCGTGGCGGGGATGGTATCGACACGATGCTCGGCGGCGACGGTCGTGATTTTATCTCCGGCGATGGCGGCAACGACGTCATCAATGGGGACGGCGACAATGACACCATTCTCGGCGGGGCCGGTCATGACGACATCTTCGGCGGAAGCGGGAACGACGTCATCGACGGTGAAGACGGCGACGACGTGATCTCCGGCTTCGGCTCCAGCTTCTTCGACGGCAATGACCTCCTTTTTGGTAGGCTCGGCAACGACACCATCGGCGGGGGGCCCGGCAACGACCGGATCTTGGGTGGTGACGACAACGACGTACTGGATGGCCACGATCACGACGATTCCCTCGATGGCGGCGCCGGCCGTGATGTTCTGCGCGGAGGCTTCGGTAATGACGTCATCGAAGGCGGCACCGGGGCCGATTCGATCGACGGCGGCGACGGCATCGACTGGGTCTCCTACGACTTCAGCGCCAGCGGGGTGGTGGTCGAACTGACCCCCGGCCGCGGCGCCGGCGGCGATGCCCAGGGCGACGTGCTCGTCGGAATGGAGAACATCCTCGGCTCGGACCATAATGACATTCTGCGGGGCTCGGCCGCGGACAACCGGCTCCGGGGGCAGGAGGGCAACGACTTTCTCACGGGCGCCAGCGGCAATGATCTGTTGGAGGGGGAGGCTGGACACGACGCCCTTTCTGGCGGTGCCGGCGCGGATGTGCTCGACGGCGGGGCTGGTGTCGACCGTGCCGACTATTTCAGTAGTTCGGCCGGAGTGACGGTCAATCTCGGGACGGGCCGCGGCAGCGGCGGCGAGGCCGAGGGCGACACGCTGTCCGGCATCGAGAACGTTCTGGGCGGCGACGGCAATGATGTGCTTACCGGCGATTCCGGGGCAAACGATCTGTTCGGCGCCGCGGGAAATGACACACTGGTCGGTGCCGGCGGCGACGACAATCTTCTCGGCGAGGCCGGCGACGACGTGCTCCGCGGCGGCGCCGGGGCCGATGTGCTCAGCGGCGGCTTTGGCACCGACACCGCCACCTACACCGAGAACACCGCCGCGGTGACGGTGGATCTGGCGACGGGCCTCGCCAGCGGCGGCACGGCGCAGGGCGACGTCCTGTTCGGCGTCGAGGGCGTCCAGGGCGGCGCCGACGGCGACCTGCTCTCGGGGTCGGCGGCCAACGACATCCTGGTCGGCAACGCCGGCAACGATGTCCTCACCGGCCGCGGCGGCGCGGACCTGCTGAATGGCGGCCTCGGCGCCGACCGCTTCGTCTTCCTGGCCACCGCCGACAGCGCCCCCGGGCTCGCCGACTCGATCCGCGACTTCAGCCATGCCCAGGGCGACCGGATCGACCTGGCGGCGATCGACGCCGTCGCCGGCGTCCCCGGCAACCAGGCCTTCAGCTTCATCGGCACCGGCCCCTTCACCGGCGTTGCCGGGCAACTGGCCTTCGCCATCTCCCGCGGCGTCACCACCGTGTCCGGCGACGTCGACGGCGACGGCGTCTCGGACTTCCACATCCAGCTCACCGGCACCGTCGCGCTCGTCGCCGCGGATTTCGTGCTGTAGCGCCGGATCCATCCGCCTGGGCGGCGCGGCGCACTGCTCCTCAACGATTAAGGAGAGATCCCATGACCATCATCAACGGCACCGATGACCCCAGGACGTTGGCGAGGGCCGGCGTCGGCGGCGACGACAGCCTGCGCGGCGGCGCCGGTGCCGACGAGTTCGTGGGCGGCCCGGACGCTGCGGCCCCGCACAACCCCGGGATGTCCGGCTAGGCATCCCCGGGCCGACCACCGTCGATCCTCTCGAAGCGCCCTCAGGGCGCCGGCCGCGAGGGGCGCCGCATCCCAGACTTCAAGGAGAGATTCCATGGCCATTATCGGCGACGACAATGCCAATCAGCTGACCGGCACCGACTTCATCGACGTGATCGAGGGGCGGGGAGGCAACGACGTGATCTCCGGCCGCGCCGGCGATGACCAGCTCATCGGCGGCACCGGCAACGATACGCTCATCGGCGGTCTCGGCAGCGACTCCCTCATCGGCGAGGATGGCGACGATTTCATGATCGGCAACGAGGGCGACGACAGGTTCGATGGCGGCTCGGGCAACGACTCCTTCTTGGGCGGTGCCGGGGCCGACAGGTTTGGGGGCGGTCCCGGCGTCGACACGGCGATCTACCACGGCAGCCCAAGCCCGGTCCACGTCGTCATCGGCGACGGCACCTCCACCGGCCGCGGCGGCGACGCGGAGGGCGACAAGCTCGCGGCCGACATCGAGAACCTTCAGGGCTCGGCCTTTGGAGACGAACTGCAGGGATCGATTTCGGACAATCTGCTCAGGGGCGAAGCAGGCGACGACATGCTCCACGGTGATAGCGGAGATGACGTCCTGATCGGCGGAGCCGGGGCCGACGGGCTCGTGGGTGGATCGGGCCTCGACTGGGCAATCTATATCGAGAGCACGTTCGGCGTGTCCGTCGAAATCACCAACTTCTTCGGGCATTGTCACGGCGGCGATGCGGAGGGCGACACCATCACGCTCGGTGTCGAGAACATCCAGGGCTCCGGTGCCGACGACACCCTGATCGGATCCTTCGACGCGAACTGGCTCAAGGGCGAAGGCGGCGCCGACGTGATCGACGGCCGTGCCGGCGATGATGTCCTGGAAGCCGCCGCCGGCAACGACCGGCTCCTGGGTGGCATCGGAAACGATCAGTTGTCTGGTGGCGACGGCAGGGACGAGCTGAGGGGTGGCGCCGGGGCGGACCGGCTCGACGGCGGCGCCGGCGATGATGCCGCCGACTATGCGGACTCTCCGACGGCGGTCGCGGTCGATCTTCAGGCCCGCACCGCCAGCGGCGGGGATGCCCAGGGGGATGTGCTGACCGGGATCGAACGGGTCTACGGCAGCCGCTTCAACGACACGCTGATCGGCGATGCCGGCGGGAATCTGCTGCGCGGCGATCTCGGCAACGATACGTTGATCGGGGGCGGCGGGTTCGACAATCTCCTGGCCGGGGCGGGGAACGACAGTCTCGACGGCGGCGCCGACAACGACGTCCTCGACGGCTCTGACGGCGCCGACCTGCTCCGCGGCGGCGGCGGGGGCGACCGGCTGGACGGCGGCGCCGGCACCGACACCGCCAGCTACTTCACCGGCTCGGTCGGGGTCGCGGTCAATCTCGTCACCGGCGCCGGCAGCGGTGGCGATGCCCAGGACGACACCCTGATCGGCATCGAGAACCTTTCCGGCAGCCAGGGCAACGACATCCTGGTCGGAAACACCGGCGCCAACGTGCTGCAGGGCTGGAATGGCAACGACGTACTCCGCGGCGGCGCCGGGGCCGACCAGCTGGACGGCGGCGCCGGCACCGACCTCGCCACCTATTTCGGGGCCTCGGCCGGGGTGGCGGTCCATCTCGGCACCGGCATCGGCAGCGGCGGCGAGGCGGCCGGCGACCGCTACCTCTCGATCGAGAACGTCAACGGCGGCCAGGCGGGCGACACCCTCACCGGCAGCGACGCCGCCAATGTCCTGAACGGCTTCGAGGGCAGCGACATCCTCAACGGCGGCGCCGGCCGGGACACGCTGACCGGTGGCACGGGGGCCGACCGCTTCGTGGTCTCCGCCACCGGCCACAGCGCGGTCGGGACCAATGCAGACCGGATCACGGATTTCAGCCGGGCGCAGGCGGACCGGATCGACCTGTCGGCGATCGACGCCAGCACCGTCGCGGCCGGCAACCAGGCCTTCAGCTTCATCGGCAGCGGCCTTTACACCGGCGTCGCGGGGCAGCTCCGCTTCGCCCAGGCCAACGGCGTCACCACCATCGCCGGCGACGTCAACGGCGACGGGGCTTCCGACTTCCACATCGTGCTCACCGGCGCGTTCGCGCTCTCGGCCGCGGATTTCGTGCTGTAACCGCGGCTGCCGCATCGGGTCTCAAAAGGAAACATCCCATGCCCATCATCAATGGCGATAACAGCGATAACACCCTGGACGGCGGCGATCAGGCGGACAGCCTCTTCGGCCTCGGCGGCAACGACCTTCTCCTCGGTCGTGGCGGCATCGACCATCTTTACGGCGGCGAGGGGGCCGATGACATTTATGGCGGCGCGGGCAACGACACCATCGACGGCGAAGCCGGCAACGATTTCGCTTTCGGCGGCGCTGGCAACGACTGGATCCATGGCGGGAGCGAGAATGACACGCTGCATGGTGGCGACGACGGCGATCTCCTCATGGGCGACGAAGGCTCCGACCACCTCCTCGGCGAGGCCGGTGCCGACATCCTCGACGGCGGCGACCATGACGACCTCCTGGAAGGCGGCGGGGACGTCGACTGGCTCTCCGGCGGCGACGGCCGCGACCAGCTCATCGGAGGGGAAGGTGACGATCAGGTCGTGGGAGGTTCCGGGGTCGACCAGCTGTATGGCGAAGCCGGCAACGACACCATCCGCGGCGGCACCGACAGCGACTCGATTCTCGGCGGCACTGACGACGACACACTCTACGGCGAGGACAGCCGGGATCTGATCGACGGCGAAGCCGGCAACGACCGGATCGAGGGTGGTGCCGGTGATGACAGCCTGACCGGTGGGGCCGGGGCCGACCGGCTCGACGGCGGCACCGACATCGACCTGATCGGCTACAGCAGAAGCGCGAGCGGGGTGACGGTCAATCTCCTGGCCGGCACCGGCAGCGGCGGCGACGCCCAGGGCGACACGATCCTCGCGGTCGAGAATGTCGTGGGCAGCAACCATGGCGACACGCTGATCGGCGATGCCGGCGCCAACCACCTCTCGAGCTTTCTCGGCAACGACCGGCTCGACGGCGGCGCCGGCGCCGACGTGCTCGTGGCTGGCGGCGGCCAGGACATGCTGACTGGCGGTGCCGGCCTGGACCTCTTCGCCTTTAACTTCGTGACCGAGAGCGTGGTCGGGGCCAATGCCGACCGGATCACCGATTTCAGCCGGGCCGAGGCCGACCACATCGACCTGTCGCTGATCGACGCCAGCACCGCCGCCGCCGGCAACCAGGCCTTCAGCTTCATCGGCACCGGCCTCTACACCGGCGTGGCCGGGCAACTGCGCTTCGCCCAGGCCGGCGGCGTCACCACCATCGCCGGCGACGTCAACGGTGACAGGGTCTCCGACTTCCACATCGTCCTGACCGGCACGATCGCGCTCGTGGCCGCGGACTTCGTGCTGTAGCGGCGAGCGCCGGATCCACGCGCAATCACACGGCGCATCCGCGCTTCAAATACCGAAGAGAGATCCCATGGCAATCATCAATGGCGGCAACAGCAAAGACATCCTGGTCGGCACCGATGGCGACGACACCATCAACGGATTCGGCGGCAATGATCTGATGGTCGGTCTCGGCGGTAATGACCAGATCTTGGGCGGCACCGGCAGCGACGAGATCGGTGGCCAGGCCGGCAACGATACGCTCGACGGAGGAACCGGTAATGATCAGCTGAGCGGCGGCGAGAACGATGACAGCCTGATCGGCGGGGCGGGCGTCGACCGGCTCGACGGCGGCGCCGGCATCGATCTGGTCGGCTACGCCTTCAGCACCCTTGGGGTGACGGTCAACCTCCAGGTCGGCACCGGCAGCGGCGGCGACGCCCAGGGCGACACGCTGATCGGCATCGAGCAGGTCTTCGGCAGCAACCATGCCGACACGCTGACCGGCGACGCCGGCGCCAACCGTCTGTGGGGCTGGATCGGCAACGACCGGCTCAACGGCGGGGCGGGCGACGACATCCTGGAGACCGGCAGCGGCTTCGACATCGTCGACGGCGGCGCCGGCACCGATGTGCTGATCATGGACCGCAGCACGGACACCGGCAATTTCACCTTCACCCTGAACGGCCCGGCCGGCACCGGCGGCGCCAGCGCCGTCGGCATCGAGCGGATGGAGTTCTTCGCCGGCGCCGGCAACAACACCATCACCGGCGGCAGCGGCAACGACAGCATCCTCGACAGTGACCGCGTCGACGGCAACGACGTGCTCAATGGCGGCGCCGGCGACGACCGACTGATGAGCAGCCGCGGGGTCGACACGCTCGACGGCGGCGCCGGCATCGATCGTGCCGTGGTGCTCCGGTTCGGCGTCATGGCGGATCTCCGCCTCGCCATCGACGGCACCACCGCCAGCGATGGCACCCGCATCCTCAATGTCGAATCGCTGGAGATCTTCTCCGGGGAGGGCGACGACGACATCACCGGCGGTAGCCAGCGCGACTTCATCGTCGGCAGCGGGGGCGATGACGTGCTCCGCGGCGGCGCCGGGGCCGACCATCTCGACGGCAGCGTGGGCATCGACACCGCCAGCTACTTCACCAGCACCATCGGGGTCGCGGTCAACCTGGCGACCGGCACCGGCAGCGGCGGCGAGGCCCAGGGCGACACGCTGAGCGAGATCGAGATCCTCTCCGGCAGCCAGGGCAATGACAGCCTGGTCGGTGACACCAACGCCAACACCCTGCAAGGCTGGGACGGCGGCGACGTGCTCAGCGGTGCCGGCGGTCAGGACACGCTGACCGGAGGGGCCGGGGGCGACCGCTTCGTCTATGGCAGCGCGGCGCAGAGCCCGGTCGGGGCCAATGCCGACCGGATCACCGACTTCAGCCGGGCCGAGGCCGACCGCATCGACCTGTCGGCGATCGACGCGAACACCGTCGCGGCCGGGGACCAGGCCTTCAGCTTCATCGGCACGGCCACCTACACCGGCGTGGCCGGGCAGCTGCGCTTCGCCCAGGCCGGCGGTGTCACCACGGTCGCCGGGGACATCAACGGCGACGCCGTCTCCGACTTCCACATCGTCCTGACCGGCACGATCGCGCTCGTGGCCGCGGACTTCGTGCTGTAGCGGCGGTGCCGCGCAACCAGGAGGGATCCCATGACAACCATCATCGGCACACAAGGCAATGATGTTCTGATCGGAACCGCCGCGAACGATCTCATACTTGGCCTCGGCGGCAACGATCGTCTCCACGGCCTCGGCGGTGACGACGAGATCAGAGGCGGATCCGGAAACGACGATCTGCAGGGCGGCGAAGGACGCGATCTGCTTGCTGGCGACGCCGGGAGAGACCGCCTCTTCGGCGGAGTCGGAGCCGACGCGCTGCGTGGCGGTACCGAAAGCGACCTGCTCCTTGGCGAAGACGGGGACGACTTTCTCGCTGGCCAAGACGGGGACGACTTTCTCATCGGCGGAGCCGGAGCCGACGAGCTGGATGGCGGCATCGGCCTCGACACCGCGAGCTATGCCCAGAGCGCCGCCGGGGTCGTGGTCAGCCTTGCCGCCGGCACGGCTTCGGGCGGCGACGCCCAGGGCGACCTGCTGAGCGACATCGAGAGTCTCGAAGGCAGCGATCACGACGACGCCCTGATCGGGGATGCCGGTGCCAATGCCCTGACCGGCGGCCAGGGCAATGACCTGCTGCGCGGAGGTGCCGGGGCCGACCAGCTGGCCGGCGGCACCGGTCTCGACACCGCGATGTACACCGAGAGCACGGCCGCGGTGCGGGTCGACCTGACGACCGGCGCGGCCACGGGCGGCACGGCGCAGGGGGACGTGCTGATCGACATCGAGAACGTCCAGGGCGGCGCGGCCGGCGACGAGCTGATCGGGTCGGGCATCGGCAACGTCCTGTCCGGCAATGCCGGCGACGATGTCCTGTTCGGATCGACCGGCGCGGACCTGCTGAATGGCGGCCTCGGCGCCGACCGCTTCGTCTTCGCGTCGACCCGGGACAGCATCCCCGGCCTGGCGGACTCGATCCGCGACTTCAGCCACGCCCAGGGCGACCGGATCGACCTGGCCGCGATCGACGCCAACACGATGGCGGCCGGCAACCAGGCCTTCGCCTTCATCGGCACCGCCGCCTTCACCGGCGTCGCCGGGCAGCTGCGGTTCCAGAGCAACGGCGCCGCCACCACCGTCGCCGCCGACGTCGACGGCGACACGATCGCGGACTTCCAGCTCACCCTGACCGGCGCCATCGCCCTGACGGCGTCGGATTTCGTGCTGTAGCGGCGGCTGCCGCCTCGAACTTCAAGGAGACATGCGATGCCTGTGATCATTGGTAGCGACAACGACGACTTTCTGGTTGGCACCGCGGGCGACGACTTCATCGACGGCCGTGGCGGCAACGACGTCCTCTTCGGCGGAGCAGGCAATGATTTTTTGATCGGTGGCGCTCAAAACGACGTCCTGATTGGCGGCACCGGTGCCGATGTTCTGCACGGCGGCGATGGCAATGATGATCTCGTTGGCGGCACCCAGAACGACGACCTGAGCGGCGGCTTCGGTGCCGATGTTCTACGCGGCGACGATGGTGAAGATTTTCTTATCGGCGGCGACGGCGACGATCTCCTGGACGGAGGCGCCGGGGCCGACCATCTCGATGGCGGCTTCGGCGTCGACACCGCGAGCTATGCCGGGGGCAGCGTCGGGGTAACGGTCAATCTGAGCATTGGCCGAGGCGCCGGCGGGGAAGCCCAGGACGACGAGCTGATCAACATCGAGAATCTCACCGGCGGCGCTTCCGCGGATGCTTTGATCGGCAACGCCGTCGTCAATCTGCTGCTGGGCAGCGACGGCGACGATCTGTTGAACGGCGCGGCCGGCGATGACAGATTGAGGGGCGATGCCGGGGCCGACCAGTTGATCGGCGGCATCGGCGTCGACACCGCGAGCTATGCCCAGAGCGCCGCCGGGGTCGTGGTCAGCCTCGCCGCCGGCACGGCCTCGGGCGGAGATGCCCAGGGCGACGTGCTGAACGGCATCGAGAGTCTCGAAGGCAGCGATCACGACGACGCCCTGACCGGCAATGCCGTCGCCAATGCCCTGACCGGCGGCCAGGGCAACGACGTGCTGCGCGGAGGTGCCGGGTCCGACACGCTGGACGGCGGCGCCGGCCTGGACACCGCGATGTACACCGAGAACACGGCCGCGGTGCGGGTAGACCTGACGACGGGCGTGGCGACGGGCGGCACGGCGCAGGGGGACGTGCTGATCGGGATCGAGAACGTCCAGGGCGGCGCGGCCGGCGACGAGCTGATCGGGTCGGGCGGCGGCAACGTCCTGGCCGGCAATGCCGGCGACGATGTCCTGTTCGGGGGGGCCGGCGCGGATCTGCTGAACGGCGGCATCGGCGCCGACCGCTTCGTCTTCGCGTCGACCCGGGACAGCATCCCCGGCCTCGTCGATTCGATCCGCGACTTCAGCCGTGCCCAGGGCGACCGGATCGACCTGGCGCAGGTCGACGCCGACGTCTTCGCCGCCGGCGACCAGGCCTTCAGCTTCATCGGCACCGCCGCCTTCACCGGCGCCGCCGGGCAGCTGCGGTTCCAGACCAACGGTGCCGCCACCACGGTCAGCGCCGATGTCGACGGCGACATGATCGCGGACTTCCAGCTCACCCTGACCGGCGCCATCGCCCTGACGGCGGCGGATTTCGTGCTCTAACCGGGCAGGGCCCGAGTTCCCCTCTGGTCTGTCCCTGGCCGAAGGGCGTGCCTGCACGCCGGGAGATCACTCCGTGCGGCTCGACCGTCGCGGTCACGCTCCGGTCGACCGGTTGAATTTCCACGACCGCTCCAACGCCGGCTCCCACGCCCCGCTCCACGGGGCGCCGCCACGGTGGACGCTGGGCCGCTCCTCAGGCGTGACGCCGCGCTCCCCGGAGGTCCGGCGGCCGCGAGACACAACGGGCCCTCCCTGCGGATCGAGGGTCCACAGCAGCGGTGCCACGCAGCACCCGGAGTCGGAGTTCCATCCCCTTGTCGCGGGCGTCGAGGCGTCCCCCAACCTATCAGGAGAGATTCCATGGCGATCAAGAACGGTACCAACAACCGGGACGTCATCATCGGCACCGGCGACCCCGACACGATCCGCGGCTTCGGCGGAAACGATGAGCTGCAAGGCCGGAACGGCAACGACCATCTCCTGGGCGGCGATGGCGACGACTTCCTCGGCGGCGACAACCACGACGACTTGCTCGAAGGCGAGGCGGGCAACGACAGGCTCGCCGGGGAGGCCGGCAACGACGAGATCTGGGGCGGCATCGGCATCGACACGATCACGGGCGACGACGGCAACGACGAGATCCACGCCGGCGACGACGGCGACGTCGTCGGCGGGAACGCCGGTGACGACATCATCTTCGGCGATGCAGGCGCCGACTGGATCGAGGGCGGCGACGGCCATGACGACATCGTCGGCGGGAGCGAAAGCGACATCATTCAGGGCGGCGCCGGCAACGACCAGATCTTCGGCGGAAGGCTCGGCGGGCTCGGCAATTTCTTCGACGGCCACGACATCATCAACGGCAATCTCGGCGAAGATACCATCGGCGGAGGCTTCGGCGACGACACGCTCTCCGGCGACGAAGGCAACGACACGCTCAATGGCGGCGACGGCAACGACGTCCTCCGCGGCGGCGCCGGGCAGGATGTCCTGCGCGGCGGCTTCGGCGACGACGTGCTCTCGAGCGATGGCGGGGGCGGTACGATCGAAGGCGGCGACGGCAACGATATCATCCATGTCGGCTTCGAGGGGGGGGCGATCGACGGCGGCGCCGGCATCGACTGGGTCGTCTTCAACGTCAGCCCCTTCGACCTGTTTTTTCGGCTGAGCGATCTCCCCGGAATCGAAAACGTCGTCCTCTCGATCGGCCATGACAATGTGATCGGCTCGGCCGCGGACAACTGGCTCCGGGGCCTCGGCGGACATGACATTCTCGAGGGGCGGGACGGCAACGACCGGCTGGATGGGGAGGCAGGAAGCGATTTTCTGTTAGGCGACAACGGGGACGATGTGCTCAGGGGCGGTGACCACCACGATCTTCTCTCGGGCGGTGACGGCAACGACCGGCTGGAAGGGGAGGCAGGAGACGATCTTCTCCGTGGCGGCCTCGGCGCGGATGTGCTCGACGGCGGCGCCGGCTTCGACTTTGCCGATTACTTCTCCGCAGCCGTCGGCGTCACGATCAATCTGACCGCGGGCACCGGCTCGGGCGGCGAGGCCGAGGGCGACGGGCTGATCGGCATCGAAGGCGTCGGGGGGTCGGAGCATGACGACCAGCTAATCGGATCGACCGGGTCCGACGGGCTCTTCGGTCGGGCCGGACGCGATCTGCTCTCGGGCGGGGACGGCGACGATGATCTAAATGGCGGCAGCGGTTCGGATTCCCTTCTGGGCGGGAACGGGGACGACAACCTTTCCGGCGATGAGGGCGACGATGCGCTCCGTGGCGGGGCCGGCGCCGATGTGCTGGACGGCGGCGCCGGCATCGACACCGTCCTGTACACCGAGAACACCGCCGGGGTGTCGGTCGATCTCGGCGCCGGCGTCGCCGGCGGCGGCACGGCGCAGGGCGATGTGCTGATCGGCATCGAGGGCGTCCAGGGCGGCGCCGGCGACGATGTGCTTCGGGGCTCGGCCTCGAACGACATCCTCAGTGGCAACGCCGGCAACGACATCCTCGTCGGGCTGGGCGGCGCCGACCTGCTGAATGGCGGCCTCGGCGCCGACCGCTTCGTCTTCCAGGCCGCCGCCGACGGCGCCCCGGGCGCCGGCGATTCGATCCGCGACTTCAGCCGGGCCCAGGGCGACCGCATCGACCTGGCGGCGATCGACGCCAACATCGCGGTCGCCGGAGACCAGGCCTTCACCTTCATCGGCACCGGCGCCTTCACCGGCGTCGCCGGCCAGCTGCGCTTTGCCCAGTCCAGCGGTGTCACCACCGTTGCCGGCGACATCAACGGCGACGGCGCCTCCGACGTCCACATCGTCCTGACCGGCACGATCGCGCTCGTGGCCGCGGATTTCGTGCTGTAGCCGACCGCCGCCGTCTCGGATCTCAAGGAGCGATCCCATGGCCATCATCAACGGCAATGATCGTCCCAACCTCCTGGTGGGCACCGCGGAGAGCGACGTCGTCAACGGCTTCGGCGGTGGCGGCGACGACCTGATCGACGGCGGCAGCGGCGACGACCGCCTTGTCGGCGGTGCCGGCGCCGACCTGCTTCGAGGTGGTGCCGGCGTCGACTGGGCCGACTACATCGAGAGCCGGGACGGCGTCATCGTCGCCGTCGGCGGGGCCTGCAGCGGCGGGGACGCGCAGGGCGACCTGATCGGATTCGATGTCGAGAACCTCCGGGGCTCGGCCTTCGCCGACGTCCTGATCGGGTCGAGCGCGGACAATCGGCTGAGGGGCGAGGGGGGCGACGATGGCCTCGATGGCGGAACCGGCAATGATGCTCTCGGCGGCGGCGCCGGGAACGACCTCCTCCTCATGGACCGCTCGGCGGTCTCGGCCGATCTGCGCTTCACCCTGAACGGCGCGGCCGGCAGCGACGGCTCCCGCGCCATCGACATCGAGGTGATGGACTTCCAGTCCGGCGCCGGCGACGACGTCATCACCGGGGCCGCAGGGAGCGACTCGATCGCTGGAGCCGGCGGCGATGATATGCTCGTCGGCGCGGGCGGCGGCGACGTGCTCCGGGGCGAGGCCGACGACGACGTGCTCCTCGGCGGCGCTGGCGACGATCTCCTGCGCGGCGGGGCGGGCGCCGACGTGATCGACGGCGACGATGGCAGCGACACCCTCAGCTACAGCCGGGACACGGCCGGGGTCTCGATCGACCTGGCGACCCTCGTCGCCGGCGGCGGCGAGGCCGAAGGCGACCTGATCCTGGGCGGCATCGAGAATGTCGAGGGCGGCCGCGACTCCGATCTGCTGGTCGGATCCGCGGCGGCCAATGTGTTGCGCGGCCATGCCGGCGATGACAGGCTCGACGGCGGGGCCGGCAATGACATGCTCTTCGGCGGCGCCGGGCGCGACACCCTGGCCGGCGGCACCGGAGCGGACCGCTTCGTCTATGCGTCGATCGCGGACGGCATTCCCGGCTTCGGCGATTCGATCCGCGACTTCAGCCACGCCCAGGGCGACCGGATCGACCTGGCGCTGATCGACGCCAACACCGTCGCCGCCGGCAACCAGGCCTTCGACTTCATCGGCACCGCGGCCTTCACCGGCGTCGCCGGACAGCTGCGCTTCCAGGTCATCGGTGCCGGCGCCGCCACCACCGTCACCGGCGATGTCGACGGCGACAAGGTGGCGGACTTCCAGCTCACCCTGATCGGCGTTACCGCCCCCATGGCCGCGAATTTCGTGCTGTAGCCGGGGAGGGCCGGCCCTCCCTTTCACCCACCCCGGAAGTGCCGGATGTGACCCGCGCGGCCGGACAACCAGGAGAGATCCCATGGCAATCATCAATGGCACCAATGCCGACGACATCCTGATCGGCACCGCCAACGACGACATCATCCGCGGCCTCGGCGGCAATGACCGCCTCTTCGGCCGCGGGGGCAACGACCAGCTCTTGGGCGGCGACGGCGAAGACACGCTCGAAGGCGAGGACGGCAATGACCGCCTGAACGGGGGTGACGGTGCCGACCGCCTCATCGGCGGCGCCGGAATCGACTGGGCGGTCTACATCACCGGCCCGTTCGGCGTGGCGGTCAACCTCGACACCGGCATCGGCGAGGGCGGCGAGGCTCAGGGCGACCGCTACATCGGCATCGAGAACGTCCAGGGCACGGCCCAGTCGGACAGGCTGACCGGCTCGGCGTCGAACAATCGGCTCAGCGGGGAAGGCAGCAACGACGTCCTCGACGGCCTCGGCGGCGATGATGTGCTCGAAGGCGGTGCCGGCGATGACCAACTGCGTGGTGGCGCCGGCGCCGATGGGCTGAGCGGCGGCGACGGCAATGATTCCCTGGACGCCGGGGCCGGCGCCGACAGGCTCGACGGTGGCGCCGGGCTGGATGGCGCGGTCTATTCCGGCGACACGGCCGGCGTGACGGTCAATCTGGTGACGGGTCGCGGCAGCGGCGGTGACGCCGACGGCGACATCCTGTCCGGTATCGAGAACCTCGGCGGTGGTGCGGGCGACGACACGCTGATCGGCGATGCCGGGACCAACACCCTGACCGGCCTTGATGGCGATGACGCGCTGATCGGGGGGGACGGCGCGGACACCTTGTCCGGTGACGACATCCTCGAGCTCGGCGGGACGGGCAACGACACGCTCAGCGGCGGCGCCGGCGACGATCTCATCTTCACCGGGAATGGGGTCGACATCGTCGATGGCGGCGCCGGATTCGACGTGATGAACATGAATCGGACGGGCGTCACGGGCGATCTGGTCTTCACCCTGAACGGCGCTGCCGGCAGCGACGGCTCCCGCGCCATCAACATCGAGAGGATGCTCTTCTTCTCCGGCAGCGGCGACGACGTCATCACCGGGGCCGGCGGGGGCGACACGATCGGCGGCGGCGGCGGCGCCGACCTGCTGATCGGTCTCGGTGGTGGGGACAACCTGGCCGGCAATGACGGCAACGACGTCCTCCGTGGTGGCGACGGGAACGACGATTTCAGGGGCGGTGCCGGCCAGGACGTGCTGATGGGCGGTGCAGGCGCCGACAATTTCGCTTATGCGCTGATCGAGGAGAGCCTGGTCGGGGCCGGCGCCGACCGGATCGCCGATTTCAGCCGCACCCAGGGCGACCGGATCTCCCTCGCGGCGATCGACGCCAACGCCAACGCGGCCGGCGACCAGGCGTTCCGCTTCATCGGCGCCGCCGCCTTCACCGGCGCCGCCGGGCAGCTGCGCGCCGCAATCGCCGGCGGCGACACGATCGTCACCGGCGATGTCGACGGCGACCGGATCGCGGATTTCGAGATCCGGCTGACCGGCGGCCTCACCCTGATCGCG
Organism: Inquilinus sp. CA228; assembly: GCF_052078665.1. Taxonomy (NCBI): domain Bacteria; kingdom Pseudomonadati; phylum Pseudomonadota; class Alphaproteobacteria; order Rhodospirillales; family Rhodospirillaceae; genus Inquilinus; species Inquilinus sp. CA228. The sequence continues at coordinate 78,565 of NZ_JBQJIK010000035.1, forward strand.
GCGGATTTCGTGCTGTAGCGCCTTTCACCCCGGCGCCCTTGCGGCCGAGCCGCGGGGGCGCCTCAACCGAAGGAGCGTGCCATGCCTCTCGATCCCAACCCCTATCCGTTTCCCACCTCCGCCCCCGACCAGCCCTATATCTACGTCGAAGGCTACGACATGGGCGATGATGGCGCGGCGGCGGGCGCGGCTCCGGCGGTTGCGGTCCGCGCCATCGTCGACGAGCTGGGCGCGGCGCTGCCGATCGAGCGCGAGGGGCTCCTGCTCGCCTATCTCAAGGATCTGGCCCGCCAGACCCTGGGCTATGGCGATGCGGAGCCGATCGCGCCGGATCAGCCCCTGGTCGAGCAGGGGTTCGACAGCCTGATGTCCGTCGACATGCGCAACCGCCTTGTCCAGCCCGGATAGAGAGGTAACAGAATAGCCCGGATAGATGGGTGACAGCTCTAATTTGGCAGGGAGGGCCTGCCGATGCCTTGGGAAGAGAGCTGTGCCATGGATCAGAGAGTGTGGTTGATC